>CAZFDX010000835.1:0-3134 GCA_964518325.1 uncultured Alcaligenaceae bacterium
CTCGATACACGCACCCGCTGAATTTTTTTTCGAGGGGACTTTCCCGATCGGCGGTCGGTGTCCGAAACTCAATACTTATGCATTCGTGAACCAAGCCTGTCGTAAAGCCGCTCACGAGGCCTTTCAGAAATGTCTTGCCAAAAATTTACGAGAATAAAATAAGCTCACTAAAATACGCCCTGTAACATGTCCATTGAATTTGAATGTGAGTGATTCGTGAGCCATCCAGCAGAACCGGTCATTGATTTTGCCCAACTGGCAGGGGGATTTATTCATGAGATTAAAAACCATGTGGGAACCTTGAACCTAAATCTCCAAATCCTTGCAGAAACCTTTGCGAATCCTACGACTCCTCAAGAGCGACGGGCCAAAAATCGAATCGATCGGCTTCGTGAAGAATGCCAGAAAATTGTCGATATCTCGAACGATTTTCTTCGATTCACTCGCGCTCAAGAACTCCGAAAAGTTCTTGTTCATATTGAAGATATTGTCGAGGAAATTATTGCTTTTTTTGAACCCACTGTTCGCCAAGCGAATATCAACCTCGTTTGGCATCCTGCGCCGGGGGTCCCCCGTGTTTTTGTTGATCCCGATCTCATCAAACAATCGTTGCTCAATTTGATGATTAACGCAGAACAAGCCATGCCCAACGGCGGGAACCTGACGCTCGTGACCCGTCAGGAACAAGGGGCCGTCGTAATTGAGATGATCGACACCGGTTGCGGAATGGAACCCGAAGTTCTGAAAAATTTGTTTTCCCCTTTCTTCACCACCAAACCCGGAGGAACAGGCCTAGGGCTACCCACTGTGAAGCGAATTATCCAAGCGCACGGAGGAACGATCGATGTCGAGAGCGTGGTCGGTTTGGGATCGAAATTCACATTAAGAATTCCGATCACCGCCTTGGCAGAGCTTCCGAACAAAGGGGATCCGCCCACACAAGCCACAAAAGAAGACAAGTGACTTATTTATCCGAGGCGAACTTCAAGCCAATGACCCCAATAAGAATCAACGCTAAAAAGAAAATCCGTTTGGCCGTATAAGGTTCTTGAAACAGGATGATCCCGAGTATGCTGGCTCCGATCGCTCCAATACCTGTCCAAATCACATAACAAGTCCCAATCGGCAGTTTCTGTGCGGCCAAGGCGAGAAAAAAAACGCTGGCAATCATCCCAATCGTTGTGAATAACGAGGGCCAGAACTTGGTAAATCCTTCGGTGGCAACCAATCCCATTGCCCAACCAACTTCTAACAATCCTGCGATCACCAGATAAATCCATTCCATTATTTTTTCTATACCCTTTTTTGAGAAAATAACACTCATCTCTAGTAAAAGTTCGTTGTGAAATCTTACTAAATGAGGAAGATATGATCAGTGAGCATTAAGGGAATGTGTTACCCGTGAACTTTTAGCGTTCAGCGAAATCATCACCTCTGATCGGTGAGCGTTCCATGAAGCGACAACTGGGATTAATGAGCGTTCTATGAAGGGGCATGAATCAAATACAGAATGAATCTCACATTTTGAGAGCCGAAATGTTTTTTGAAAAAATTCGTTACAATTCTTGACCGGATAACAGAGCATTTCTATTGATCGATTGTCTCGTTCAAAAGTCTGAACAGACAGGTTTAACAACAAGGATCTATTCCATGAAACGAGTTTTCTCATTGGCACTGGTTGCCGCAGTCTGCACCTTCTTCGGTGGCATGAATGCAACCTCCGAAGACAAGAAAGACATCGTTGACACTGCTGTTGCCGCAGGTTCTTTCAAGACCCTCGTCGAAGCTGTCAAAGCTGCTGAATTGGTTGACACCCTCAAAGGCAAAGGCCCCTTCACCGTCTTTGCTCCCACCGACGATGCTTTCGCTAAAATCCCCAAGGACAAACTCGAAGCTCTGATCAAAGACAAACCCGCTCTCAAGAAAGTTCTCTTGGCTCACGTTGTTGTTGGAAAAGAAGTCAAAGCGGCTGACGCTGTGAAACTCGATGGCAAAGAAGTCAACGGCTTCAAGATTTCTGCCAGCGACAAGGGTGTGAAAATTGGTGACGCCAAAGTTGTTAAGGCTGACATTGCTGCTAGCAACGGCGTGATTCACGTTATCGACACCGTGTTGATTCCTGCCAAGTAATTTCTGACCCACCGTACATTTGTACAACCATCTTCGCGAACCCCCTCATCTGTAGGGGGTTCGTTTTTTTTGCGCTTGCGATGGTCGTGAAACGCGATTTCTTCCAGAGATTCCCATTCCACTTGGTATTTCGTTTAACAATTTCTAATTTAGGTCTAAAATATCCTCCAAGATAATCCCCTTGACCTTATTATGTGGTCTTGTTATGTCCCCTGAATATCCCGGTCATATCCCCGTGTTAAAGAACGAGGTATGCCAACTGCTTGATCCAAAAGTTGGTGAAATCTGGGTGGATTGTACCCTAGGAATGGGAGGACATACCCGAATTCTTGCCGATCGAGTTGGACCAACCGGCCTCGTCATCGCTATCGAGCAAGATCAGGAAATGATCGAACGGACAAAAAATCGAAATTTTCTACCGGACTGGGTCAGGATTTTTCATGGGAACTTTGATCAACTGGGAGATATTCTTAGGAGTGTGAAAATTTCGCAGGTCAACGGGGTTCTGGCCGATCTCGGTTTTTGTTCCGCACAAATGGACAACCCGAATCGGGGATTTAGTTTTCGGGAACGGGGTCCTCTCGATATGCGATTGGACCAAAGCCGTGGCGAAACCGTTTCACAACTCCTGAACCGGATCAGCGAATATGACTTGGCGAACCTCATCTATCACTACGGGGAGGAACGTCACAGTCGGAAAATTGCCCGCCTCATTAAGGAAACAATGAAGCAAAAACCCCTGCAAACAACAACGGAGTTAGCGTCCCTTGTTCGGCAGGTGGTCCCCCGAGAAAAAGATCGCCATTTTGATCCCGCCACGCGAACCTTTCAGGCGTTACGGATCGCAGTGAACGATGAACTCGGGGCCATTGAACGGCTTTTTGCCGTTTTACCGAGCTTAATCGTCCCGAACGGTAAAGTCGGTGTCATCAGTTTCCATTCTTTGGAAGATCGAATGGTCAAACTGGCCTTCAAAAAAAAGGAAATTTGGGAAGCTCTTACGA
>CAZFDX010000836.1:0-2230 GCA_964518325.1 uncultured Alcaligenaceae bacterium
TTCCTCCACACGAGAAGTGGGGGAAAGGGGGGTAGTTCGCGGGTCCGGGGCCCCGCAACGGCAAGTGCCGGAAGAACGGGGGGCTTGTGTTACTTAGGTCCGGCTTCCGCAGGGAGCTGAGCCGGTGTTTCGGGTTCCGTCCCAACCCCGCCGCAATTGGCAAAAGCGGGTTGAAGAGCATGGCCTTCACTTTCATACCTTGGGTAACGTCCCCTATTGGGATGAATCGGTTGCCTATCAATTGTCTTCTTACGAAGTGGATGTTCTTGAAGAGGCCGGCAATACCCTTCATCGCATGTGTTTGGAGCTTGTTCAAGAAGTGATTGACGAACGGATGTTCGGCCTATTTCGCATTCCGGAAGCCTTTGAGGATTTTATTATCCAATCTTGGGAGAACGAAGACCATTCCCTGTATGGGCGATTTGATTTTGCCTACGATGGAGTGGGGGCACCCAAACTTCTCGAATACAACGCCGATACCCCGACAGCGCTACTCGAAGCCTCGATTATCCAATGGACTTGGTTGAAGGATATGGATGAACGAGGGGATCAATTCAACAGCATTCATGAAAGGTTATTAGAAAGCTGGCAGGCCCTTTATGCTCGCGATCCCTCACCGATTCATTTCACTGCCTTGGCCGGCATCGTCGAAGATTATATCACCGTAGAATATCTTCGGGATACGGCCATCCAAGCGGGTTTCCAGACCGATTATCTGGATATTGAATCGATCGCGTGGGATGGTCGGCGACAGACCTTTGATGATCTGAAGGCACGCCCCATTCGGCGCCTTTTCAAACTGTATCCTTGGGAATGGTTATTCCGCGAAGAATTTGGCCAACACATTCTCCAAACTCAAATGGCTTGGCTGGAACCCCCTTGGAAAGCGATCCTCTCTTGTAAGTCGATTCTACCCCTGTTGTGGGAGCGTTACCCAGAATGCCCTTACCTACTCCCTGCCTCATTTGAACCGCTGGCAGGGGATTATGTGCGGAAACCTATCCATGCTCGGGAAGGGGCTAATATCACGGTGGTCCGCAATGGCCAAACCCATATCGCCACCACAGGATTTTACAGCGATATCCCCAGCATTTATCAAACACTGGGGCCGATGAAACCTCACGATGGCAAGTATCCCGTTTTTGGAGTTTGGATCGTGAATGGTGTGGCCTGTGGCTTAGGTATCCGAGAAGATGATACTATGGTCACGACCAACACCAGTCGATTTATCCCTCATCAAATGGTGGATTGATTTTCCGAGAGTCGGTTCGACTTGATCGACCTGAAGAGGCGGAACCATTTGTCCCCCTCATCCAAATGATTGCTTGATTCTTCCAACATAACGAGACGTCGTTGGAACCCGTTCGTGAAAAGCCCCCCCCTTTGCAGAAAAGAAATCCCTAAAGGAATCCCTAAAGGGGTTCCGCAATAGCACAGAGCGTCACAAGAACTTCGACGACTAGCCCTATCGTAGCCAAGAAATCCCCAAAGGGGTTCCAAAATCTTCCCAAATCGTTGGGCAAAGCGATATAGTATAGGGTTGAGTTGTGAGGATTGGATAAGCCAGTGCCAGTGGTTGCCATTTGGGGACGACCGAACGTCGGGAAATCGTCCCTTTTTAATTGGTTGGTCGGTTTACGCATTTCGATTGTGGACCCTACGGCTGGGGTAACCCGCGACCGAATTTCCAGCATTGTTGAGGAACAGGGACGTTTTTTTGAATTGACCGATACGGGCGGAATCGGCATCGTCGATTCCGATGATCTCACCGACGATGTGGAACGCCAAATTCAAGCGGCCATCGATCAAGCCGACGTGATATTGTTCGTTACCGATGCTCGAACCGGCCCGATGGCCCTAGATGAAGTGGTCGCCACACGGCTACGGACCTTGGGGAAGCCGGTGCTGTTGGTGGTGAACAAATGCGATACACAAAATCTCGCCTTGGAAGCATCGCAGTTTCATCATTTTGGTTATCAACCCGTAATTCCGGTGAGTGCCGAACAATTGCGCGAGAAAGACGAGCTACTGAATGATATCATCAATGGACGGCCCCCAGCGCATCACCTATACGGGGCCACCGTGCAGTCGGCTCTGGGCATCGACACAGTCGTCTGGGTGCCGCTGTTGTCACTGCCTTGTCTTCCGTCGCCACTGTCGTCGAGCGACGCGCCGGTGATCCGCGATCTACTAGCGTCTGGTGCGGACGGTAGACAGGTCGTTGCAGGCG
>CAZFDX010000837.1:0-2270 GCA_964518325.1 uncultured Alcaligenaceae bacterium
TGGCCGCGATCATCGTGCTGATACCCCCACAGTTCATTGATGACATTCTCGCTGAAGAGTCGCTCGGCCAATTCCCGCAGTGCGCCGGCGAGGCTCGTACCGGGAACGTAGAGTTGCCCTGCTCCGTTCCGAGTCAATGGCAAATCGGTATCGACATCCTCGCCGTGCCCCCCCACATGCAAAGGAGATTGGGCGACCAACGTACCGCTCAGGTGAATTCGACTAAAGATATTACGCGCCACGTTTGACCTCCTGAGTTGATTGCGATTCTAATTCTCGTTTGTAAGCTCGGATACAGGCATCGAAGAACGTGCGGACAGCAAACGCCCAAAGTTCCTGCCGAAGTTGTGTCGCGGCTCCCTCCGTGAGTGTGGGCCATGATGAAGGATTCAGTTCGTTCCATATCCATTGGTTATCAGTCAAGATCGTTCCTATTCGATCCACTGCACTCAAGCTGCCCCACGCTGAATTCTTAACAGGCCAAATTAAGCTGTTTGGTTTCGTTAGATTGCGGTCAGACAACCATTTTTGAAGTATTTGCGGTTCCACTGCAATTTTGCCGAGCCATCGTTCCGAACGTCGCCTGTTCGTTGCCAAGTGCACAAGCCAACCTAGGATCACCGTCAATGAGTTGTCATCACGAAGTCCAGAGAGTTGTCCCCGTAGGCCCCCGAGTTGGCTCATCGGTGGGGAGCCTTTTTTGTGATCCCAGCCGAGTAGTTCCTTCCGTCTTTCCTGTGCGATCGTCAAACAAGCCCGACGTATCTCGTGCTTCCAGCACTCGCGCTCCAGCAGACGGGCAAATGCGAAGGCCGAATCACCCGAAGCGATGGTCTTGGTTCCTGTTGTCACCGGCTTACTAACGGATGATTGGCCGTTAGCCTCTTTCTTAGTCAATGGCTGGGTGAGTAGGGGATGATTGAAGCGCACTTGTCCATAACCTTCGGCAGTGCGTTCCCCGACCCCGCTCGCTTCGAGTTGGGTGAGTTTCGCTACGTCAAGTGTACCCTCGACAATGTGGAACACCATGCACGAACCGGCCTGCAGGGCCACGAGCGAGGGTCGTGGTAATCCCCAGCCCACATGCCAAGTATCAAGCCGACGCAAACGAACAAGTTCGTCCAGTTGGCCAGCAGTGCTTTCTCGCAGTTTGAGCGTTACCCCCAATCGCCGCGACAACTCCTCGCCGAGGCAGTCTGCCGTCGGTTGGGCTTGTAAACGGGAATTGCGAAGCAGCGTGTCCGACACGAGCCAAACGAATAGTTCGTTTCCGCTGGATATTGGAGACGGTTTCCATTCCTGTGCGGCTTCCACATCAAGCCGAACCGAGCCATAGTCATCTTTTTTGGAACGCCCCAATGCCACTTCGCCCTTGAGCTTTTGCCACCAATGGGCTTGTTTTTGAGCAAGCCGATCGGCCAAGGATTTGCGAATGCGCAGTTCACTGCGAAGAACGACTGGTGAGCCGTGGTCACTCGGGGAGATCGCCTCGTAGGAGTAAACGCCACCGACATTTTCTGTGGGTCGTTGCGAATCATCTTCCACCGTGTTATGGGTTCGCACGGTAGTCGGTGGTTTGTGTGCCTTGTTACATCGAGAGGAAATATATCCCTCGCGGAGTTGCTTAAGTTGTTTGTTGTCACTCGGTTCCGTTTGAAGCAACCGGTTCACGACCTCGGTTGGCTCTTCTAAACCTTTTCCTTCCTTGGGAGCGAACAAAGCGATTGGTACCGGTTGACCCCGTTCCCCATCGACTTCGAGATAGGCCGATAAAAGGCACATATCGCCCGCCTGAAGAGCCGATCGAACATCAAGCCCCATCCCGCTCAGTGTACGGGTCACATGCGGCAGCAAAAACGATCCGGGTACAAAATCCAAGGTTTCGACCACATTCCCCGTAGTGCGGTACGAGATGGAGAGCGGCCCTTGAAGATGAAGCACAAGCGGCACGCTCAACCAAGAATCGGTCGCGTTCACAACCTGTGTCATATCGGAAGATGCGTTGCTTTCCGGAACGGATTTCCACTCGGAAGGAGATGCGTTTCGTTCCAAAAACTGAATCGCTTTATCGGTATCCCCATCGAGAATTTCAAGGCGACAACGTCCCGATCCTCGACGACGTTTCCCTCCGAGCCGTTCCACTAGCTTCGTTGAGGCTAGCAACAGCGCGCTAGCCATTTCCCGTGTTGCTGCATCCTTAAGATGAAGTTGACACTCTGCTTCCAGCACGGTTCCTTTGCGAGCCACTTCCTCGAATCGCAACATATCGG
>CAZFDX010000838.1:0-3733 GCA_964518325.1 uncultured Alcaligenaceae bacterium
GGTGTGTTGTCCCAGTTCTTCGATGGAGTATCGGGCAAAAAACTCGCGTGTGATTTTGCGAGAATCGGCTTCCCAAGCAATAGCCTTGGCCCCGTTCTCGCAGAACTCGGCCATGGAAAGATGGTCGTCGGGATCGGGCCAAGCGCAACTGGTGCAATCGATCCCCTGATGTTGATTGAGTAAGGCCAAAGCTCGTGTGCCTCGTCCGACACCCGCTAGCCCCCATGTGTGAGCCAACGATTTGACCACGGCCGTGAAGCCTGCCGCTGCGTGGGCCGGTTCACCGGTTTTCAAACCAGTTAGTTCCTCGGGACACAATTCGGGTTGGTGCGATTGGTTTTGACTCACGGTACACCTCGGAAGAAGGCACTTCTCATTTTACGAATTGTGTGGCGGTCGAAGGAAGGCACTTCTTATTTTACGAATTGTGTGGCGGATCGAATCGCCTGAGGCTCAAGTTCCGATTGTTTCGCAGCGAAATCGATTCTTCTAATCCCCCTTCAAATTGAATGACCGACCGCCAATTTTCCAGCAACAATTGTTCTTGAAGTGCCCCCAGTCTTTGACGGGAAACGGTGTTGCCGTGAATGTCGAGCCGTTTGAGCGAATGAATGAAGGTGGCCTTTTCCAGATACTCTGCAATGCGATCGGTCAAAAGACATTCGGGAACATCTAGCTCCCGTAATTGCTTGAGGTAAGGGGAACGACACAAAATCGCAAACCCCTGATCTCGGAGCGGATTGCGATCGAGTCGGAGAGATTCGACCGCTTCCAGTTCGGGAAACGAGCAGAGCATCTCAAGGGCGACAGCATCAATCTCACAGCGGCGCAGATCGAGAGTTTTTTGGGCCAACACTGCCTGACGCAGTCGCGGAGAGCTAAGAAGGATGCTCATTCCGGTTGGACCAATGGGGTTATGGCTTAAAATCAATTCACGCAGTTGCGGACCTTGCCAATTTTCGACGAATCGCAAAATCATGTTGGGGTTAAAGTCACAACTGGTGAAATCAAGCCGATGCAGATTTTGCCAATCGCCCGTGCAAAAACGTTCCAGCGAGGCCATTTCCAATTCAAAATTATCTGCCAGATTTAAGCCGCGTAACTGAGAATGATGGGGCCATCGTGTGAGTGCCCGAATCCCTTGCTGGGTGATTCGCAAACCTTGCAAGCCCAAGTGACGAACCCGCAACGGGCCGGTAAATCGGCTGATAATTCGGCAGATTTCGTCTCCATTTTCACCGGCAGGAAACTGGATCGAGTCGGCCTCGAACCAGTTCGGGATTTGAGAAAGCAATTCCGGCGAGAACCCCTCGGAGAGGAGGGTCACACTCCGAATCGGGAAATGACGAAACAAGTAGGGAGCATGTTGTTTCAGTTTGGGAAGCGTGATTGAAATTTTCTCGGGCAAGCCCCGCTCGAAGGAAAAGCCATCCACCATTTTGGCTAATTCTTCGGTCCAAAGTTGAACACTTTGGGCCAAGGCTTGTTCCTGCATATTGTAAAGAAATTCTGCACGAGGATCGGTCTCAGAAAGGCTCCGCAAAGCCAATTGCGCCCGAATTAATTCCGCCCGATGAGGTAAATGATTCTCGGCATAATAATCCGCCAAGATGAGCCGTAAGTCATCGTTATCAGGTTCGTCGAGAATTTTTTCGATCAATTCACGTTCACTTAAACGACTCATGGCGGACCATCCCCTAACTGCTTATGGTTCCCTTCCAAAAAATGGAACCTTTATTATCGCTTTCAAGAAGGGGCCTCATCATCGATCCCAAGGAACAACCGTTATCGTTTCTTCCAAGGAACAAACCTTATCATGATCGTTCCCAAGGGGGTGTATCATCGTCGTAAGGGTCCGCAGTTTGGGCCAAGAGTAATTTTCGGGTTTGTGTAAATGTCTGATAGCAACGCAGAGCCAACCAAGTAAAAATCACGGTGCCGAGAATTCCCGGAGTGATAAAATCGATGTTCGGTTCTTTCAAAAAGGGAGGCGTTTGATTGAGGTAACGAAGCCAACCCAAAACCGCAATTCCGGTGGCCAACACAAAAGAAAACCCGAGTGTGAAAAGGATACCCCACTTACGATTGAAATAAGTCGTGATTTCCATCATAATCCGCCCGCCCGGAAACGGATAAATGGGCAACGAAAGTATAATCGCCCAATAAAAATTCATCAGTTGCAAGAGTAGATAGGCTAACTGGGTGACCACATTGTTATTCTTCCAGTTCATTTGTTGATCGGAATAAAACACCAGAGCATACAGACCTAGATGAGCCAAGGGAGTCGCCGCAGCCACCATAATCCGTTGTAAACGAAGGGGAGGTTCTGCCTCGGGAAAGACACCGCCGCCGAAATCTTGCACAATCACTAACGATCGCAAATTGTACGAGCGATAGATCAATGCCGGTGCCAAATAGCCAACAAGAATCGAGATCAAAAAACAAACAATATCGACCGCGATAATCAACCCAGCCACAGGGGGATTCGCCAAGGCCCCGACCTGATAGGCCAAGAAAAGGGCAAAGAAACCGGCAAAAAGCCAAAACAATGGTTTGATTTGGACTTGAATTCCCAAGAAACCAAAACGTATTTCCAGTGGAGATTTGGGAAGATTGGTCAAGTGATAATCCTCAAAGTAAACCTATCTGGTGTGTATTGTACATAATCGAATTATAATAGGGATATTTATTGAGGCTTCGGATTCGAGAAAGCCCAAGGAGTCGGGCTTATTCCGATTTGAAAGACATCAACACTCTTCGAGCAACGATAGGACCATATTTCGGGAAACCTCAACATTCTAATAAGTTTACGAACGACTATAAAGAAACGCAAACATTCTGGCACAAATGAGACAATTGTTTTCCAATCTCAAAAATTCGGTGTGGAATTGGCCCCACCCCCTAGCTGGTTTCCTAGTATAAAAGAGATAGGTCGCTCGGGGTGTCCTTATGGGTAAGGACTGAGATAAAACCCGATGCACCCGATCCGGGTCATACCGGCGTGGGGAAGCGACAAAAGGCGATTGATTCCCTTTTTGAGTATCAATCTAAAACGAATCCTCCTTTTGTCGGTTTCATTTCCCTTCGATTATTTTTGGCTCTTTCTTAAGGATAATGTTCATGACTCAGATAGAAGCAGCCCGTCAGGGAATTATCACTCCCGAAATGGAATATGTTGCGAAACGGGAAGACTTATCTCCCGAACTGATTCGTTCGGAGGTGGCTCGGGGCCGTATGGTGATTCCGGCCAACATTTATCACCTGAAAAAGAAGCTCGAACCAATGTGCATTGGTATTGCATCGAAATGCAAAATCAACGCCAACATCGGTAATTCGGCAGTGACGGGTAAAATTGAGGATGAACTAGAAAAGTTGCACACAGCGGTTCACTTGGGCGCCGATACAGTGATGGACCTTTCGACGGGCGGCAACATCGATGGCATCCGCCAAGCGATTATCGATGCCAGCCCCGTGCCAATCGGTACCGTTCCGATCTATCAGGTCATTCAACAAGTCAAAGATGTGGGTGATATTACTCCCAGAATGATGCTCGATATGGTCGAACATCAGGCCGAACAAGGGGGCGATTACATGACGATCCACGCGGGGGTTTTGCACGAATACGTTCCGCTGAACCGAAAACTGTCTCTTATACACCTATGACGCCTGCGACGATCTCCTCAGTGGAGCTCACGATGGTCGCCTGGTTATCACAAACGAAACACCATGACAG
>CAZFDX010000839.1:0-3016 GCA_964518325.1 uncultured Alcaligenaceae bacterium
ATTACCCGATAACACTTTGGAAGAAAAGAACCTCGCCAAGGCCGAGGCTTGGTTAGATTATTGCGAAGAAAGGATCGCGAAATGTCGGCATTGGTTGGTTGAACTGCCCCGTTGGGTCGAGGAAGAATATGCTCCGCCGACCCGTAAACTGAACCATTTTGTGGAAAGTGATTTGTCGCGTGCCTTGGAGCAATTGGAACAACAAATTCGCTCGATTCAAGAATATCTTCAAATACAAACCGGAGGTTCCTCATGAGAATCGATGCGGGGCGAAGTCGCCTTTATGATGCTCAGAAAACCATTCAAAACCGATGGCAGGAAGTGTGCGAACATTGGAACGATCCGGTCCAAAAAGAGTTTGAAGCCCAAACTTGGGAACCTCTGGAAAAACTCACCCGCGATGCCCTAACGGCGATGGATCGCTTATCGGCCCTGCTCCGCGAAATGCGCAGCGAATGCGAGGGGGAAGAAGGGGGCATTTAAGACACAGCTTGAGGAACACTTTGAGGAAAACCTTGAGTGAGGAATACTCGGCCGGCCCCATCACAATCGCTTCACAAAAGAACAAAACCGCTACGGGACCGCAAACACCAGATCGCACAGCAGCTTTGGATTTCCTACCCGTTCGTTTGAGCGGGAACGAAGAGAAGGTTTATTCGACCTCGAATTTGAACTCGTTGGGCTTGCCATTTTCAACGGTGACCTTGAACCGAGGATTTCTCGGGTCTCCGTAGCGATTCCCGAGTTGATCGGTACCGGTCTGCCCTTCGCCAGAAAGACTTAACCCACCGGCGGGCGATTTGGTATTCCACACAATCGTTACCCCATATTCCCCCGGAACAGCCCCATCATCTTTTTGGTAGGTAGTGAGGACAAACACACCTTTTTCATCCACCGTGCCCACAGGTTTAGGATCGTTGGCCCGTTCTTTCACCAAAGGATGGAAGACGACCATCGCTCCCGAGCAGGGATTCCCCGCCCGTGTGACGACCCCCTTGGCAGGAGTGGTTTTGGGTGTACCTCCCCCGCAACCGCTCAGGCCGACAAGGAGGGTGATTATTCCGAGGATTGCAATCGATCTAGACATCATTGTTCGTTTGTTCGTTCTTCGCATCGTGGATGGTCCCATCGTGGATGGTCCCATCAAGGGTAACAGTTAATAGCAAAAGCCACTTTATTAAGTGGGGGCAACGTCAAGATTCACGGGTGATTTTTTGTGGTGGACGATGCATTCAGCAATTGAGTTGCCGAGGGGCGGCGATTTCCGAGCTTAGTTGCTGGGAGCCACTTCGGCAGGGGTCAAGCCCCCCCCCGCAGCCGTAATCAGAGCGGCATACGATTGCGGGCTAATCGATTCCCGAATGAATCGAACGGAACCGTCGGCGAAAACGTGGTTGGCTCCCCCCGTATGGAAGGCGTAAGTTTCGTTATCGTTATGGCAGTTAATCACGCAGTTGCCCGGAGCCGAAGTCCCACCGCTGACCGCACCATCAAGACCGTAATCGTTTTCGTGGTGGCCCCAACCGCCATCATTCAGGGCACCGCTCACCCGTTGGCGTCGGACGTAGAAGGCCGGTCGGCCGGCATCTTCACAGAGTAAGATCGTATTGCTGGTCCCGTCGGTGATGGCAGCAATCGTAGCCGCCTGAGACGGGGTCGTTCCCAAAAGAGCCACACCCGCTCCGCTGATTTGCGGACGCATGGCACTGAAGGTCGTGGCCTGAGTGGTGCCGGCAGGATAACCGAAGAAGGTCAAGGAACCGGGGTTGATCGAGCTACAGGTTGCGTAATCGGTCACGGCCAAATTCTGGAACGGGAACGAAGCGCCAAAGTTAAAGGTTCCCGAAACGGTTCGCTGAGCGCCACCAGGCGTAGAGGGGCAAAGGAAGGTTTTAATAGGCGTGCGAAGAACCGCTTGATTATCAGGCGTGCCCGGAACAATCGAAGGCGACGACAACCACGGGAAACGCATGTTGTACAGGTTGAATAAGGCTTCTTGCTCGATGTAGGGCAGGAAATTCACAGCCCAAGAGTGAACGATAGCGGGATAGGGGAAGCCAGGTTGCCCCGATCCGCCAGGGGGTAGACCAATTTCCACGACCAAGCTCGGGGGCAAGGTTTGATACGACGATTCGTAGTTCAGGGCAGCCAGACCCAGTTGCTTCAGGTTGTTAGAGCAGGTGCTGCGGTTCGCTGCTTCGCGCACTTTTTGCACGGCAGGGAGCAGCAGCCCAATCAAGATGGCGATAATAGCAATCACCACGAGCAATTCGATCAGGGTGAAACCGCGTCGGAAGGTTGAGAGACGCATTGAGCTTCTCCAAATAATGTTGGGGGAAAAATAAATCCAATCATCGGCTATGGTAATTCGCATTCCTCAAAGCGTGTATAGGTACTACAAAAGCTCATCACAACTTCACTCACCCAACATATCCCACGAGAAATTGAACGAATTTTTCATGGAATCTGAACCAAATCTTCATCGTTCTGGATCGCTAAAGTGCCAGATCGGTAAAAAGCCGGATTGATCGCGATGTGGTTTCAGAACGGCTCATCGTCGGAATGGGATGCGATTTCTGCACCCAAGCAAGTGATTTTTCCTTGAGATTCATTACCCTATCTCCATCGAGAGCTGTTTCGAGGTAAAGGCGCAGCGATCCTCCCGATCGTGCCCTTTGCGCTCATCATCCTGCATTCTGGACGGATGATCCAGCCACGTCGGAGCCGCTCTCTATGTGAGACATTCTTACAGGGTTCGTGTGCCCTGATCCTCTCGGGGGTATTCTCAATGTCAATGTATCTTAGCCTGTTCGGGCTGTTACTGGGGATGAGTTGTGCTTACCCAGCCGGTGAAATCCCTGTCGCATCACAAAAAGCCTTTTCTCCTCTCAACGAGTAGCAAGTAAAAATGGGAACGTATCGAACTTTGGTTATGGATACGGACAACAAACCTATATCCAATGCAGCCGGTTTGGCCATGCGCGGCTAGCCAATGAGAGCGCGTTAGACAAAAAGA
>CAZFDX010000840.1:0-3867 GCA_964518325.1 uncultured Alcaligenaceae bacterium
TATTTATGTTTGCTCGTTCTCATTCCGCTGCTAATGCTCTTTGTCGAAACCAGTCATCTCACTTGGAGCGAGTATTGGCGAACGATTAGCACCTCTCAGGCAGTGGCGGCCTTTCGCCTCACCTTTACTGCCTCGCTCGTGGCTGCTTCGGTCAATGTCGTCCTTGGCCTGATTGTGGCTTGGACGTTAGTGCGTTACCAGTTTTACGGCAAACGTCTGATTGATGCCCTCGTGGATGTTCCGTTTGCCTTACCCACCGCAGTGGCCGGTTTGGTCTATGCGAGCCTTTATGTAAAGCAAGGTTGGATTGGCGAATACCTAGTGCCCTTAGGAATCGAAGTGGCCTACACTAGGTTGGGAATTATCTTAGTGTTGATTTTTACGGGGTTTCCGTTTGTGGTCCGGACCGTGCAACCGGTTCTGGAAGATTTAGACGCCGAGACCGAAGAGGCCGCCAGTTTGCTCGGAGCCTCCCGATGGCAAACCTTTTCCCGTGTGATCCTACCCGTGTTGATTCCTCCCACGTTAACGGGTTTCACATTAGCTTTTGCCCGTGCCATTGGTGAGTATGGCTCGGTCGTGTTCATCAGTGGGAACATCCGCGAGAAAACCGAGATCGCCCCGATGCTCATTTTCCAACACCTCGAAGCCTATGCCTACAAGGAAGCTGCTGCCATTGCCGTGACCTTATTGCTGATCTCGTTTTTATTATTGGCGTTTGTGAATCGTGTGGAACGCTGGAGTCAACCAGGCGCCGCTCCGAAACCGCTGCGCCGAGTGTGTGGTACCCTGTTCCATTTCTTTCTGAAAATCATGGATCAATTGGTTGAATGGATGCCGCTCGGAAAGGGGGGGGGAACGCAAACGCTCACCTTGCGAAACCCTCAGGCCCCCCCCCAACCCCTAGTCCGCGTGGGTCGCGGTTTTTTGATCCTGTTGACGTTTGCCATTTTGTTCGGTTTAGTGGTTGTCCCGTTAGTGAGTGTGTTTGCACAAGCCTTTGAACCGGGTCTCAAAACCTATTGGCAAAACTTAGTGGCCGATAGCGATACCCGACACGCGATATTCTTGACCCTGATTGTTGCCCCCCTTGCGGTGGCCCTGAATACCCTGTTCGGGATCGCCGCTGCCTATACCATCGCGAGATTTCGATTTCCGGGCCGAACTTTGTTAACGACGTTGATCGATCTGCCATTTAGTGTTTCCCCTGTTGTGGCAGGGATGGTCTTCGTCTTGTTCTTAGGTTGGCGTCACCCGATCGGCGCATGGCTAGGAGAGTATGGCTACCAAATTATTTTTGCCCCGCCGGGCCTAGTGTTGGCAACGGCTTTTGTGACCTTTCCGTTTGTCGCTCGCGAGTTAATCCCTGTTCTAGAGGCCAACGGACCCGAAGAAGAAATTGCTGCTCGCAGCTTGGGCGCAAACGGTTGGCAAATGTTTTGGATGGTGACGTTGCCGAATATCAAATGGGGATTGATTTACGGCATCATTTTGTGTAATGCCCGTGCCATGGGCGAGTTCGGCGCCATTTATGTCGTCAGTGGTCGGATTGGAGGGCAAACCGATACGATGCCCCTAAGGATCGAAAAATTGATTCAAGAATATAATCAGCCGGCCGCCTTTGCGTTGGCCTCGCTGTTGACCTCGTTGGCCCTCGTCACCTTCATTCTCACAGTGATTGTAGAACGAAAATTGAACAACGCTTCCATACCAAATGGAGCAACCGAGGAGACGGGAGCATGAGTATTACCGTTCGCCAAGTCACCAAGAAATTCGGCTCATTCACTGCCCTGAATAATGTTTCTCTCGAAATCCCTGAAGGGGAATTGCTGGCATTATTAGGACCTTCCGGCTCTGGGAAAACGACCCTGTTACGAGTCATCGCCGGTTTGGAACAACCCGATATGGGGAGCGTCCATCATTCGGATATTGATGTGACCAAGCGTTCGGCAAAAGATCGGAACTTCGGCTTTGTGTTCCAACACTATGCCCTTTTCAAACACATGACCGTTTTTGAGAATGTGGCTTTCTCCTTGCGTGTGCGAAAATGGAAAGAAGCCGACGTCGTGAAACGGGTGAACGAATTATTGCACTTAGTTCGTTTAGAAAATCTGGGGGAACGCTACCCCGCTCAGTTATCGGGTGGCCAAAAGCAAAGGATTGCCTTAGCTCGGGCCTTGGCTGCTCGACCTGCCGTATTGCTTTTAGATGAACCGTTTGGCGCCCTCGATGCCCGCGTTCGTACCGAATTACGGCAATGGCTACGACGACTGCACGATGAAATGCCCGTGACCACGATTTTTGTCACCCACGACCAAGAAGAAGCGTTTGAAGTGGCCGATCGGGTGGTAGTCATGAACGGCGGAATCATCGAACAGCAAGGAACCCCTCAGGCAGTCTTCGATCATCCTGCCAATGAATTTGTGATGGATTTTTTAGGTCAAGTGAATGTGTTTCATGGTCGCGTTCACGATGGCAAAGCCTTTATCGGGGATTTAGAAATCGATCTTCCTGGTTCACGAAGTAACGGTCCCGCTAAGGTTTTTATCCGCCCTCACGAACTCGATCTGGAACTCCACCCCAACGGCACTCCCAGTTTAGCTGCCACGGTGCGCCACATTGTCCCCAGCGGAGCGGTCACACGGGTGATGGTCACCACAGTCGAACAAGGGTTAGAATTAAATATCGATCTCTCTCCATCTCGCTTTTCGGAACTCAGTCTGAAACGTGGGGATTCGGTTCATGTGGTTCCTATCAAGGTGCGCGTGTTTGAACCCGATTACGCCATCTAAATGAGGGTGTGATCTGCATGATGAAACCATTTCAATGAGATGATGTCGCCGGAATTGAGCAGGGGGATTGCTTGATTGCCGTTCCCTGTGATTTCCTTTCCTTGTGAAAGAGAGGGGTATTAATAATTCCTAGGAAGAAGGGCCATTTGTAACTTCCCCTTCCCTCCCATTTGGGCGGTGAAGAAAGGGGTGTTTATATTTCCTAGGAAGAGAGGGGGGGGGCCAGAAGCAAATTCTTTTGCCATTCGTACTGTTGAAAAAGCCCCTGATCCATACCCACTTGGGGTTCCCAGTGAAGAACCCTTCTCAGTTTCGAGGTATCTGCGAAAGTGTGGCGCTGATCGCCAAAGCGAACCGGTGCGGAGCGTCGTTGAAATTTCTTTCCGGAAATAGCTTCGAGCTTGGCCAAGACATCGATGAGGCTGACCATTTCCCCCCCCCCGATGTTAAATGTTTCACTAATCGGGGCATCTACCGCCCGAACAATTGCTTCCACACAATCACTAATATAGGTATTCCCTCGGACTTGTTGCCCATCCCCATGAATTGTAATAGGTTCATCGCGCAACAGTGCTTTGATAAAGATGTGATAAGCCATATCGGGCCTTTGACGGGGACCGTAGACCGAAAAAAATCGAAGCACCACCAATGGTAACGAATAAGCATCCAGATAGGATCGGCATAAATGTTCGCCGGCTAATTTCGTCACCCCGTAAGGGGAAACGGGTTTCGTCGGTAGGCTTTCATCACCCGAGGCAAATTTTCCATACACGCTCGATGTGGAACCATAAATGAATTTTTTCAGTGTGGTCGAGCCTTTCACTGCTTCCAATAATCGTTGTGTCGCTGTGATGTTACAAGATTGATACAAATCAAATTGCGTCCAACTTGCAACTAAACCCGGCATGGCCGCCAAATGAAAAATCACTTCCACACCGTCAACCGCTTGACTTAAATCATCGGTTCGTAAATCGTAGGGAAAAAATTGAAATCGCGGGGAGGAAATTAAGTGTTTTAGGTTAGCCTCTTTATAAGGCCTGTCTCTATACACATCTGACGCTGCCGACGATCCACT
>CAZFDX010000841.1:0-2757 GCA_964518325.1 uncultured Alcaligenaceae bacterium
TGTGTATAAGGGGCAGGCTTCCGTCGTGGGGTTGACGTACTTGGGGGGTTCGCGGGTGGTTCCGTACTATGGCGGGGGAATGTCCACTGCGAAAGCGGCCCTTCAGATCGATTGCGGTCAATTAGCTCACAACGTGGGGGCCAAAAACATTCGCGTCAATCTGATTTCCGCTGGACCCTATGCTTCTCGGGCGGCCCGAAGCATTCGCCCCGATTTTGATAAATCGATCACCTATGCTGCGGAACGTTCTCCTCTTCCACGAGGTATCGAACCACAAGAGGTGGCCGATGCCTGTTTGTTCTTATGTTCCCCTCTTGCCAGTGCGATTAGCGGGCACACGCTGTTTGTGGATTGCGGCTACAACATCATGGGGGTCTAACACCCAGTGGCCTCGTAACCCGACCTTCTTGAGCATCGTTAGGCCGGCCGTTCTTTGATTACATGGCACTTTCTTCGCATCACGAAAGTGTTATCGATTCGTAGGGATCGTTAGGCCAGCAGTTCTTTGATCACATGCCCATGAACATCGGTTAAACGACGATCGATCCCGTTATGTCGCACAGTGAGTTTCGTGTGATCGATCCCTAACAGATGCAGAATTGTCGCATGGATGTCGTATACTTCGGTCGGATTTTTGCGATCAGCCGGTTTATAGCCAAAATCATCACTAGGACCGATCGAGATGCCTCCTTTCACCCCCCCCCCGCAAAGCCAATTGGTGAAACAATAGGGGTTATGGTCGCGACCTTTGCCTCCCTGAGAACTGGGCATGCGACCAAACTCCGTCGTCCAAAGGATTAAGGTCTCATCCAGCATGCCCAGACGTTTTAGGTCTTGAATTAACGCAGCCGCCCCCCGAGCCATCCCATAAGCTAACGGGCCATGATCTCGCTTCACATCCTCATGGCTATCCCAATTGCGGCGAGGGAAACCATTGTCGTTGCCGCTCCAGATTTGCACAAAGCGAACTCCTCTTTCGAGAAGCCGCCGAGCAATCAGACATTTCCGACCAAAGTAATCGGTCTCTTCAATCGGATTAATTTCCTTATCGAATGTCCCTTTGCCGTGATCCAGCCCGTAGAGTTTTAGGGTCTCTTTGGTCTCTTTGCTCAGGTCCAAGGCCTCGGGGGCAGCCAGTTGCATTTTCGCAGCCAATTCGTAGCTTTGGATTCGCACCTCAAGCCGATCATCGCGGCGAGATTTTGCATGTTCCCGATTCAACTTCGATAACGCATCGATCGTTTCTTTTTCCGATTGGGGGTTGATGAATTTCGCTTTTTCATCGGGGAACAGGTCTTCGATCGGAGTCTTATTTTCCGGATAAATGACCGTACCTTGGTGACTGGCAGGGAGAAACGCACTATCCCAATTTTTGGTACCGTTCGAGGCCAACCCCCGATGATCGGGCAACACCACGAAGGTAGGCAGATTTTGGTTCAAGGTTCCTAGCCCGTAACTGATCCAACTTCCCATACTCGGAAAGCCCGGTCGATTGAAACCTGTGGTTTGCAACAACGTTCCCTGCGAGTGAACCCCCGTTTTGCCGACCATGTTATGAACGAATGCGATTTGATCGACCACCTCTCCCAAAGGAGCAACCGTTTCCGAGAGGAGTTTCCCGCATTGGCCATAGGGTCGAAATTCCCAAAGGGGTTTCAACCAAGGCCCCAGTCCATCTTGAAAGGCCTCGACTTTTTCACCAAAGTTCGAGGGTTTCCCATGATGTTTGACTAATTCAGGTTTGAAGTCGAATAGATCGATATGCGAGGCCCCCCCCGCCATGAACAATTGCACGACCCGTTTCGCTTTCGCGGGATGATGCAAGCGATTTTTTTCAGGGGTCGATTCCGCCAAAAGTCCTTGCTCGGTCAAAAGTGTTGCCAGTGCAATTCCTCCTAACCCGCCCCCACAAGACCAGAGCAATTGACGTCGATCTAATGAAGAAGAGAACATACAAAAAACCCCAAGGAATTAGGTAGGAGACGGAGTGAATCCAAGGAGATTATATCAATCGGAAGCGAAAAGGTGATTTTGCCAAACCAAGGGAAGGGAGAATGGAAAATGGAAAATGAAAAGTGGATAGGGGAAAATCGAGAAGGGAGAATCGAGAGGGGAGAATCAAGAATCAAGTGGTGGGGATTGCAGGGCGTGGGAGGGAGCCTAAATTTTCTTGGCGCCGGGTTTGCCCGATTCGACCACAAATGATTCCCGAGTCACGACCTTGCCATTGGGTTTCAGAACGTCTTCAACAACGATGTAATCGCTGACCCATTTTTCAGGGGTGACCGTGCAACGCACATACCCGCGCTCACGGTTGTGGAATTGGACAAACGGATTCGCTTTCAATAATTCATCGAGCATTTTAGGCTTGGCGATCCCGTTGCCCCCACTGGAGATACTGGTGGCGACAAACTCGGTCGCCACCACAGGCGTATCCGGTTGGCGGTCATCGACATGGAGATTATTGACCCAGTTCGAGTGAATATCACCGGTCAAAACAACGGGGTTGGGAACCTTACGATCTTGAATGAATTTCATCAGGTCCATTCGCTCTTGAGCAGCGCCCGGCCATTGATCCATCGAATAAAGTCCCTCATCGGTATCTTTCAGTTTGCCCAGCTGAGCCATCCCCATCATCACTTGTTGAGCCATTACATTCCACTCCGCTTGGGAAGCGATTAACGATTTTTGCAACCAACCGCGTTGTTCCTTTCCTAAAAGGGTGTTAGTCGGTTTGAGTGCCTTTTCGTTCAAAGG
>CAZFDX010000842.1:0-3302 GCA_964518325.1 uncultured Alcaligenaceae bacterium
CCCATACTCCATGCGTTATTTACGCCCGATGCCCCTGAAAAAGATGCCCCTGAAGAATCTGAATCTGGCTTTTTGTGCTTGAAGTTCTTATGAAAGAATGTCACAATATGAGGTTAAGCCTATACCTTTTCAGAGTACGAAAAGGTACGATTTGTAAACCTACCTTTACTCCCTCCGTTGGAGGTCTCTTCACATGCGTGCTTCTCTGAATCGCTGGTTGATTCCTGCGGTTTTGCTATCACTTGGATTTGCTGGTCAGGCTTCCGCCGATCTTTACGGCAAAGGGAATCCGACCGCTTCGGAACTTCCCCCGCCGAACCCTGCCGACATCGTTTCGGTGGAGGCTTATCCGCCTAAAGTCACCCTCAAAGGGATCGATGACGCTGCTCAGTTAATCATCACGGGGAAACTCAAAGATGGCCGATTGATTGATCTGACCAGCGATGTGAAATGGTCTGTTGCCGATGCGAAACTCGCTTCCGTCACAACGACCGGACGGGCTACCCCTCAGCAAAATGGTGCGTCTGAAATTATCGCTACCTACGGTGATAAAACCGCCAAGATTCCGTTGACCGTTTCTCATTTAGGTGAAAACTTACCGATCAATTTCCCCAATCAGGTTGTGCCTGTGTTCACCAAGCTGGGCTGCAACTCGGGGGGCTGCCACGGTAAAGCCAGTGGACAGAATAATTTCCGTCTCTCGTTACTCGGTTTTGAGCCGGAACTCGATTACGTCACCCTTGTCAAAGAATCTCGGGGCCGACGATTGATGCCGGCCGCACCCGATTCCAGTCTCTTCTTGCTCAAAGGGATCGGTGCGGTTCCTCATGGTGGCGGGAAGAAAATGGAGAAGGATTCCGACGAATATAAGGTGATTCGTCGCTGGATCGCTGCGGGGATGCCCTACGGAAAAGAGACCGATCCCACCCTGACCAAAATTACCGTCTACCCCGAACATCGGATTCTTTCCCGAGGTGGGAAACAGCAGTTCGCAGTCTACGCCCATTACTCGGATAATTCCGTTGAAGATGTGACCCGTCGTGCTCAATATGAATCGAACGATCCGGAAGTGGCGGTGGTCGATAACATGGCCTTTGTACGGGCCTTGAATCTTTCGGGCGAAGCCGCCATCATGGCTCGCTATCAAGGTCAAGTGGCCACCTTCCGAGCAACGGTTCCTTTGGGTGAGAAAACACCGGCATGGAATTTCCCAGAACAAACCATCGTGGATAAATTCACCTCGAAAAAATGGCGAGACTTGGGGCTAGTTCCTTCGGACCTATCATCCGATGAGGTTTTCATTCGCCGAGTCTATCTCGACCTGACCGGTACTCTGCCGACCCCTCAGGCCGTGAACGATTTTCTGGCCGATAAAAATCCCAAGAAACGAGACCTTTTGATCGATAAATTGGTGGATTCGAGCGAATTCAGCTATTACTTCGCCAACAAATGGGCCGATATTCTCCGCGTGAAACGAGGTCGAGAAGGGGATTCGGCCCAACGTGCCCAAGGCACTTTTGCTTTCCATAACTGGATTCGAGAAGCCATTGCGAATGATAAACCTTACGATGAATTCGTTCGCGATATTCTCGGTGCTACCGGCGACGAAACCAAGAACCCCCCCACGGTTTGGTACAAAGACCTCCAAACTCCGGAACAATTCGTAGACGATACAGCCCAAGTCTTTTTGGGGCTTCGGATTGCATGTGCTAACTGTCACCACCACCCCTACGAGAAATGGAGTCAGGACGATTACTGGGGTTTGGCCGCGTTCTTTGGTCGATTAGGCAAAAAAGCAGTGAATATCCCCAGCACGACTCAGAACCAACGAAGTCTGCAAGTAATCTTCACCCGTCCCGAAGGAAACGTCACCAATAAGCGAACCAATAAACCTGCGATTGTCAAACCGCTTGATGGTGAGGCCGTCACGCTGGAACGAGGTGATGATCCGCGTCAAAAACTCGTGGATTGGATGGTGGATAAGAATAACCCCTTCTTTGCTCGCGCTGTGGCCAATCGTTATTGGGCACACTTCTTCGGACGGGGGATTGTTGACCCCATCGATGATATGCGAGTGACCAATCCTCCGAGCAATCCCGAGTTGTTGGATGCACTGGCTCATAACTTAATTGAGAATAAATACAGCCTGAAATCGTTGGTGAAGACCATCGTCAAGAGCCGAACCTACCAACTCTCTGCGGTGCCCAATGATTTCAACAAGCATGATAAACAGGCCTATGCTCGGTATTACCCCAAACGGATGTCGGCGGAAGTTTTGTTGGATGCGGTTTGCCAAGTGACGGATTCTCCCACGACCTTCAATGGCTTGCCGACCGATAAATTTGCTCCCAAACGGGCCATTATGCTTCCGGATGAGTCCTTCCAATCGTACTTCTTGGATGTGTTTGGGCGACCTCAACGGATCAGCGCTTGTGAATGCGAACGAGTCAGCGAAGCCAACTTGGCTCAGGCGCTACACTTGCTCAACTCCGATGAGATTCAGCAAAAACTCTCTCGTCCCTCGGGTCGAGCGGATGCCCTCGCAAAGGATACCCGACCCGATGCCGAAAAAGTTACGGAACTGTTCATGTGGGCGTTCTCCCGCAAACCGACGGAACTCGATATGAAAGTGGCTTTGGACCCTATCGAAAAACACAAGGCCAACAAGAAGATCGCCTACGAGAATATCCTCTGGGCCTTATTGAACACGAAAGAGTTTGTATTCAATCAATAATCTCTCGGCCTCTAAACCTTCAGATTAAGATCCGCCTATCCTAAGTGAAAATCAGTAAGGGGCAGGTGTATTGAGCCTACCCCTTCTCAACATATTCAACAAGAACCTTGAGTAATGGTTATTTCTCATTGGGTGGGACTTTTGGTGCCGACACACTGAACTTATTCTGAACAGCCATGATCCGGTGACGATCCTTCATTTCCCGCGAGACATCAACCACGATCGTAGATCATTCAGTCCCTATTTTTCTGAATCACCTGATCGCAATGGGGCAGAGGCGATCGATGAGCAACGGTTCAAATATCGATTGGCTTGGACAAGGAATCGGCTGGCTTGGACAAGGAATAGATGAATGATAGAGGGAAATGGATAGATTCAGGATTGAAGAAATTGGGGGCAAGTATCGATCGGCGATTTTGATTAAGCTCTCTTAGCCTTTTCGAGCTTCTCTTTGTAATCGTCTTCGGGAGTTGCGGGGCTATCCCATTTGAACCAATCGGGTTTGAACTCAATTCGCTCCCGCACTTTCATAGCAATGTTGCTTGTGAGAGCGAGGATAGCATCCGCC
>CAZFDX010000843.1:0-4359 GCA_964518325.1 uncultured Alcaligenaceae bacterium
GGTATATTGGACGTGGAATTTTTCGTGACAGTTGTAGCCATCCCCTTTGGAGTAGGGTTCGCTGGCTTTCAGCACTTCAACGGCGGTCGGTCCACTGAAATCGGCATTCAAGGCCCACTGAGCAATATCAATATGGTGTGCCCTCCAGTCGGTCATTTTGCCGCCTGAGTATTCGTACCACCAGCGGAATTCATAGTGGCAATTGGATTTGCCGCCGGCTGCTCGATAGGGGACTTTCTTTGTTGGCCCCAGCCACATATCCCAGTTGAGACCTTTGGGGACGGGGGCTTCGGGGATGGGACCGCTTTGCGGATTGGTGCCGATGCGGCATTCGATGGTTTTGAGTTTGCCAATTCGGCCCGAGCGCACTAATTCGACGGCAAGGCGGAAAGAAGGCATTTCGGTCCGTTGTTGACTTCCGGTTTGGAAGGTCACCCCTGTTTTGGCCTGTGTGGCCTGCACCGCAAGCGATTCGGCCACTGTCAAGGTCAGGGGTTTTTCGCAGTAAACGTGTTTTTTGGCCTTCATGGCTTCAATGGCACACAGGGCATGCCAATGGTCCGGAGTGGCGATAATCACCGCATCGACATCCGAGGAGGCGATTAAATCGCGATAGTTTTCGTACCCCTTGGTGGTGTAGCCTTCGTTCTTGTATTGGCCGGTGGCCCGTTCAAGGTGGTTGGCATCGACATCACACAGGGCCGTAATGGTGAAAAGGTCTTTGGAACCTTTGGAGGCGTTATAAATCCCCCAAGAACGACTTTGAGGACTTCCGGTACCGATGATGCCAAATCGGAGTTTTTCGCCCTTTTTGGCGGCCGGTTTATCTTCGCCAAAAAGCTCCTTGGCGTACCACATCGGTAAGCCTGCTGCCGTGAGAGTCGCCAGAGACCGGGCCATAAACCCGCGTCGAGAGAGGTTTCCGCGTTGGAACATAGTTCACGCTTCCCGTAAAATAGATGGTGTTAGGAGAAACTAGCTACTATTGTATGTAGTACAAGTGCTTCGCGCGAACCCCGAGGCATTTTTACCAATCCTACAGGGTGGTTGTCAGTTGTTGGTTGTCGGTGAATCATCCAATCAACGCAAGCAATTAATCCGCCAAGAATCTCCAACAAGGAATAACCAACAACAACACATTATGGCCGAAAATATCACCAAAGCGATTACCCTCGATAGCCGAGAAGAAGCCTTTCTTCTGCTCGGCCATCGCGATCAACATTTACGCATCATTAGGGAAAGTCTCGGGGCCAAATTGGTAGCTCGCGGAGACACTATTCAAATTGAAGGGACCGAAGAACAGGTCGGTCAGGTCGAACGGGCCTTTAGCCAATTACGGGCCATTCTGCGCACCACAGGACAAGTCACCAGCGAAGATGTGAAAACGGTCGTGGAAGTCATCCGTGCCGGTTCGCAAATCTCCGGAGCCAAAGGGGTCACCCTTATGGAAGGGGGGCGTTATTTGCGTCCCCGAACCGATGGTCAAGGTCGCTACGTCCAAGCGATGCGGGAAAACGATGTGGTGATTTGTGTGGGGCCTGCAGGAACCGGCAAAACCTACTTGGCCGTTGGAATGGCCGTGACGATGCTTCGCCAAGGCACGGTGAAAAAAATTGTGCTGGTTCGGCCTGCCGTCGAAGCTGGGGAGCGCCTCGGCTTTTTGCCCGGCGATTTGGTTGCCAAAATTAACCCCTATCTGAGACCTTTATTCGATTCCCTGAACGATTTGCTCGATTACGAAACCGTTCGCAAATACATGGAAACGGAAATTATCGAGATTGTCCCCCTAGCCTACATGCGGGGCAGAACCATTTCTAACGCGGTCATCATTCTCGATGAAGGCCAAAATGCTACCGTTGCCCAAATGAAGATGTTTCTGACTCGTATGGGGATGAACTCGAAAATTATCGTCACCGGTGACCTCACTCAGATCGATCTTCCTCCGACCCATAAAAGTGGTTTGATCGATGCGGTTCACCGCCTCAGGAATATCCCTCGTTTGAGTATCGTTTATTTGGACGAAAAAGATATTGTTCGGCACCCTGTTGTTCAGGATATTGTTCGAGCTTACGATGAAGAAGCCCGCCGCAGGAAACCCCAAGGGGGATAGAACTATCCTCGGAATGGTTGAAAAATGCCTGCTTGTCGGTTAGATGGGGCATGGAGGCTTGAAGTCCTGACCGTTAAAAATTCGACCGAGCTGAGGGAAAACCGATGGAAACCCCCGCTCTGCTGCCTGAAAATTTCGCTTCGGATACCTTGACAAAACAGGCCTAGGGAAATAACCATTTACGAAGTACGATCTTCGGAGAGCGTTCCCCACAACAACCGCTAGATTTGACTGTTCCTGTGAACTGAAGGCCATCCCACTCATCAGGGGCGACGGGCTGGAAAAGGTCGAAGCCTTCTAGATATTCGAGAAGGCTTCGACCTTTTTTCCATCAGAGGTAATGAAGTCAAATCCATCGCGAGGCAAACTGGAAACCTGCCCGCTTCCCAAAAAGATCGATTTCCTTGATTTTCACAGAGACTTTACTCATGGCCGCTTCAAACCAGAATACCTCAAAAACAGTAACCCTCATTCCCGGCGATGGGATCGGTCCGGAGTGCGTGGAAAGTGCCCGTCGGATTATCGATGCGACCGGCGCGGGGGTCACTTGGGAAGTGCGACACGCCGGCGAAAGCGTCTTCAAACAAGGAATTCCCTCTGGTGTGCCTACCGATACGATTGAATCGATTCGCAAAACCCGTTGCGTTCTCAAAGGCCCCTTGGGAACCCCCGTCGGTTATGGGGAAAAGTCGGCCAATGTGACCTTGCGAAAACTCTTCGAGACCTTTGGTAACATTCGGCCCGTTCGGGAACTTCCGGGGGTAAAAACCCCCTACAGTGGTCGCGGGATCGATTTGGTCGTGGTCCGAGAAAACGTCGAAGACCTTTACGCGGGGATCGAACACATGCAAACCCCCAGCGTGGCACAATGTCTGAAATTGATTAGCCGCAAGGGGTGCGAAAAAATTGTTCGCTTGGCCTTTGAGTTTGCTCGAAGCGAAGGACGGAAGAGCGTTGTCTGCGCCACCAAGTCGAACATCATGAAGTTGACCGAAGGGACACTCAAGCGAACGTTTGAGGAAATCGCCAAAGAGTATCCCGATATTCAATCGTGGCATATCATCATCGATAACTGTGCCCACCAATTGGTTAAAAAGCCAGAACAATTCGATGTCATTGTGACCACGAACATGAACGGCGATATTATCTCCGACTTGACCAGCGCACTGGTGGGGGGGCTTGGTTTCGCTCCCAGTGCGAACTTGGGGAACGATGTGGCTATTTTTGAAGCGGTTCACGGCTCGGCACCCAACTACGCTGGTAAAAACGTCAGCAATCCCACGGCGGTAATTGGCAGCTCGATCATGATGCTCCGACATCTGGGCGAGTTCGATGCCGCACAAAAAATCGAAAATGCCCTTCTGGTCACCTTGGAAGAAGGCAAGGTCAAAACCGGTGACGTGGTCGGTTACGATAGTGGCTTGGCCTGCACGACCACTGCCTTCACCGATGAAATCATCAGCAATTTGGGCAAAGAACCTCGCACCATTAAACCCCGTGTTTATAAGCCGTTGAACATCCCCCGAATTTCATCCGATCCGGTTTCGGTTCGCCCCAAATCCCGTCGGGTCATTGGTGCCGATATCTTCGTTGAGAGCGGGCTGCTTCCCGATAAATTGGGGCCTGCCCTCGAGGCCAAGGCCGAAGGCACTGCGTTGAAATTAAAAATGATTTCCAATCGGGGAACTCAGGTCTACCCCGATAAGGGAACCCTCATTGATTGCGTCGATCAATACCGCTGCCGCTTTGTGCTGCGGGATGCTGCGGGCAATCTCAGCGATAACGAACTCATCACCTTGCTCAACAAAATTTCACCCGAGCATCAATGGGTCCATATCGAAAAACTCGCCGAGTTCGATGGCCAACCCGGCTTCACCAAAGCCCAAGGCGAAGACTGATCTTGAGCTGAAGCCCAAGGCGAAGATTCATCTCACGACCAGACCATCAGACCGAGGGTAACAGGCCCACCCCTCACTCAATGCATTCCTCATGCTTACCCATCCCAAGAGAAAAAAAGACCCCCTAGAGGGTATCTCCCCTAAATCGAATCAAGAATGGCTCTCATTCCATCACATCGCCAAGAGAAGCTGCTGTTTTAGTTTCGATTGCCTAGAACCTGTTATTGACTTATCATTAGGCTTACGATTAATTTATGTCTATGAACACGACACGGAAATCGTATCCGAGTGATGTTTCGGATGCGGAATGGGAATTCTTATTGCCTTATCTGACGTTGATGCGTTGCGATG
>CAZFDX010000844.1:0-5222 GCA_964518325.1 uncultured Alcaligenaceae bacterium
ATCCAAGATACGGCACTTATTCCGCCGAAACCCAAGTGGTCTCGTTACTTGTGGTGGGGAGTTGCAGCCTTGGCTTTACTCACACTATTTAATTTGATTCTCTTCCTTGTACGCAAACGCACTAAGGAAAAAACATCATGAACCCTTTTCGGCGACAGGCCATCTCTTTGATCGAAATTTTAGTTTCGATTGCCATCATTTCGGTGTTACTGGGGTTACTTTTGCCTGCGATCGGTAAGATACGCGATCGGGCGAATCGAACGGCTTGCTCCAACAATTTAAGGCAAATTGGTTTGGCTTTGCACGGGTTTCATCAACAGCATGGTGTTTTGCCAGCTGGAACACGTTCTGCTAGCAATGACGATCCGTATCCTTACATGACTTGGACGTGCCAAATTCTGCCTTGGTTAGAGCATCACGAACTTTATCAACAGGCGGTTGATAATTTTAAAGTCAGCAAAAAGTTTGACGAAGAGGTTCATGCGCAAACGCGCACGACCATTGTGCCCGCCTTTTTGTGCCCAAGCGAAACTGTGAATGTAATCACATGGTGTGGGAAAAAGTATACCATCACTTCTTATATTGGAGTGGGGGGCGATATTTATGAGGACGGGGTTTTGTTTTACGATTCCAAAATCAGTTTCTCTGCCATCACCGATGGTCTTAGTCACACCCTTGCCGTTGGCGAGCGTCCTCCCGATCCCGAAGGAGAAGTCGCTTGGTGGTATGCGGGTGTGGGGGCCGATTTTTATGGGGCACTCGAAGGCTGGTTAGCGATTCGGCAACTCAATCGGGGGTTTTTCTATCCGATGTGTCCGCGAGGGCCTTTCCCCTACCAGAAAGGGCAACGGGACAACAAATGCGATACCTTCCATTTTTGGAGCGAACATTTAAGCGGTTCCCACTTCTTAGCTGCCGATGGCGCGGTTCATTTTATTCCCTATCGAGCGGCCGCTTTGCTTCAGGCTCTGGCCACCCGTGCGGGAAACGAAGTTTCGGAATGGCCCGACTGATCGACTCTCTCTCTCCAGATTGCCTTTCCGGTTTCCGAATGACCCTATCTTTCAAAATGTCTCTTTCCAGATTGCCTTTCCGGTTTCCGATCGACCGTCCCATTTTCAAATGATCCTTTGTTCACAGAATGAAGCCTTGGATTCGATTGATTTTCTTGCTTTTCGGGGTTGTGTCTTTTGGAGTGCGAGTCATAAGGTCAAGTATTGGAGGTAATTGGTTAGAAGATTTTAAGAAAGTGCCATATCATATAGTTAAAGGATTAGCTAAACTCATAATAGCGAGTCTTGATCTTCTTCGTTGTGTGAAAGCCCTTTGATTGTTCGGGTATTCTAATGAGACAATTTCCTTCCTCTTGGACGATCCTGACGATTCCCATCTTGTTCATTGGCCCATCGCAAGCCGCTTTCGGTAACGATTTTTTTGAGAAGAAAATTCGTCCCATTTTGATTGAACACTGCTTCCAATGTCATTCGGCTGAGGCTGAGAAAAACAAAAAACTTAAAGGGGGACTACTTCTCGACTCGCACGAAGGGGTAACCAAAGGGGGAGACAGCGGACCCGTAATTGTCACGAAAAATCCTGCGGAAAGTCTTTTGCTCAAAAGCCTCAAGTATCAAGATGATCTCAAAATGCCCCCGAAGAAAAAACTCCCCGAAAGTGTGATTGCGGATTTTGAAAAATGGATCGCTCAGGGGTTACCCGGTTTACCGAAAGCGGGGGCTGTGAAAAAAAATATGGGTATGACCCTTGAAGAAGGCAGGAATTTTTGGGCTTACAAGCCGATCCAAAATCCGCCCGTTCCTGTGGTGCAATCTCCTTGGGCAAAGACCGAGCTAGATCGATTTATCCTTGCCCAATTGGAAAGCAAGAAACTTTCACCGGCCCCCGTTGCGGATAAAGCCACCCTCATCCGTCGAGTCTATTTCGATTTGTTAGGCTATCCACCAACACTCGCTCAGGTCGATGCTTTTGTGAATGATCCTTCTCCCGAAGCCTATGAAAAACTCATCGATTCCTTGTTGGCGTCGCCCCAATTTGGGGAGCGCTGGGCCCGCCATTGGCTTGATATTGCTCGCTATGCGGAATCGGTCACTCTGAGGGGTTTTATCTTCAAAGAAGCATGGCGCTACCGTGATTATGTCATTGAGACCTTTAACCAAGATATTCCCTTCGATCGGTTCATTCGTGAGCAAATTGCCGGTGACCTCTTGGAAGCCAAAGACCTCGCACAAAAGCAACGCTCATTGATTGCCACCAGTTTTCTGGTGTTGGGGAATACGAACTTCGAGGAGCAAGATAAAAAGCAACTTCGCATGGATTTTGTCGATGAACAACTCGATGTGATTACCAAAGGCTTCCTTGCCCAAACGGTGACCTGCGCCCGTTGCCACGATCACAAATTCGACCCCATTCCCACGAAGGATTACTACGCACTGGCGGGGATTTTACGCAATACCAAAACGATGGAACATGCCAACGTCTCCAATTGGATCGAAGTTCCTCTCCCTGTCGAGCCGCAGCAAGAGGCCCTTTTGAAAAAACACGAAGCCGAGATCGCCCGCTTGCAAGACCTGATCGCCGCTGAAAAGAAACAGGTTGACCCTAAAACTCTTGGGGTGATTTCGGTGAAAGATGTGAAGGGGATTGTTCTGGACGATACCCAAGCGAAAAAGGTCGGCGAGTGGATGCATTCGACTTCCGTCAAAGTTTACATCGGCGAGGGGTATCTGCATGATAAAAACGAGGGCAAAGGGGAAAAAACCTTGACCTTCCAACCCGATTCGATTCCTGCCGGAAAATATGAAGTGCGACTGGCCTACTCCGCAGGCACCAATCGGGCCGACTCCGTACCCGTCACCATTGCCAGTGCCGATGGCGAGAAAACCGTTCATGTGAATATGAAGCAAAACCCGCCCATTCTGGGGCGTTTTGTTTCCTTAGGCGAACACCGCTTCGAGAAAGATGGCCAATGTTACGTTGTCATCTCGAATGAAGGAACCAATGGACACGTTATTGCCGATGCGGTGACGTTCATACCATTGGACAAGCCTCAAGATAAAGCCGTTGAGAATAAACCCAATACCGATCGGCTCAAACTTCTCGAAGCCGAGCTGAAAAGCCTGATCGAGAAAGGGCCGAAACGGCCGAAATCGATGGGGGTTCTGGAAGAAAAGGTGATCGAAGAGGCGAGAATTCATATTCGCGGGAATGTTCACAATCAAGGAGAACTGGCGCCGCGTAACTTTTTGCAAGTGACCCAACCGAAACCCGTTACCTTTCCAAAAAATCAAAGCGGGCGGAAGGAATTGGCCGATTGGATTGCCTCGGCGGACAATCCCCTGACGGCGCGGGTCTATGTGAATCGGGTCTGGTATTGGCTTTTCGGTGAAGGCTTGGTTCGCACAGTCGATAACTTTGGAACCACCGGAGAGGCCCCTTCTCATCCGGAACTTTTGGATTATTTGGCCAGCCAATTCTTGCAACAGGGTTGGAGTACGAAAAAACTCATCCGACAAATAATGCTCAGCCAAACCTATCAGCAATCGACTACAGGGAACGAAGCCACCCTCAAGGCAGACCCCGAGAATCGTTTGTTCGGCCGTGCCAATCGCCGCCGATTGGATGCCGAATGCATTCGGGATGCGATGCTCGTCATCTCAGGAAAACTCGATCCCACTCGCGGTGGCCCCACCTTCCCCGAAAATTTAAGCTCCGACTATGGACATAAAACCTCGTCCTTGCGTCGCAGCATTTATCTCCCCATGTTCCGAAATGCCCTGCCGGACACCTTAGAAGTCTTCGACTTGGCCGACCCCAGTATGGTGACCGGAAAACGCAATGTCACTACGGTGGCGCAACAAGCCTTGTATATGATGAATCACCCGTTCCCGCTCGAACAAGCCCAAGCGACCGCAGAAAAACTGTTAGCAGAAAACTATCCCCATGAAGATGCCAGAATTATTGCGGCGTATCGCCTGATCTTGGGGCGGCTGCCGAATGAGAAGGAACGGGGGCTAGCCCAAAAATTCCTTCAAGGGAAAGAAGCGAAACCTGCTTGGACAAGCCTTGTGCATGTCCTGTTTGCCACGCCCGATTTTCGATATGTGAATTAGTGTGAGAAGTCGTCCCAAAAATTCTTGAGAAGCGAATATGCGATACCTTTTCAGCCGACGAGAATGGTTGACCCAAACGAGTTGTGGATTCGGGGCGCTGGCCCTTGCAGGGTTGGCTCACTCACCTGTTCTTGCCAAAGAGCATCCCCTTGCCGCCAAGAAACCCCATCATCTTCCCAAAGCCAAACGGATCATTTTTCTATTCATGCAAGGAGGGGTAAGCCATGTGGATTCATTCGATTATAAACCTCGATTGATTCAAGATGATGGCAAACAAATGCCTTTTAACGATGCTCGAACGATTGCGAATACAGGGAATCGCGGGACGAATCATCGGATCATGAAGCCGCTATGGAAATTCACCCAGCAAGGCAAAACGGGCAAATGGGCCTCCGATCTGTTTCCCGAAATGAATAAACATATCGATGATCTTTGTTTTATTCACTCCCTGCATACCGAAGGGGTAGCTCACGGCCCTGCCACCTTGTTTTTGCACTGCGGGTCCACCAATTTTGTTCGCCCGAGCATGGGTTCTTGGGTTCTCTACGGACTAGGGACCGAAGGACAAAACCTTCCGGGCTTCATCACGATTGCTCCCTCGCCGGGTAATGGCGGGGCACGGAATTATGGGGCCGCGTTTTTGCCCGCCTTCTATCAGGGGACGCCGATCGGTAAAGCAGGGGGAGCCGCCTCGGAATTAACCATTCGCAACCTCACGGGGGGCCGATCTGCCGACATTCAAAAAGGGGAACTGGACCTACTGCGACAACTGACCCAAGAGCAAATCAAACGTGATCCGGCCGAATCCGCCTTCGAGGCCGTGGCCGAAAGCTACGAACGCGCTTGGGCCATGCAACAATATGCCCCCGATACTCTCGATTTATCCAAGGAAACCAAAGAAACCCTAACAAGCTACGGCATTGGTGAAAAAGTAACCGACACATTCGGTCGGCAATGCCTTATGGCTCGGCGATTGTGTGAACAAGGGGTTCGCTTTATTCAAGTCACCTACGGCGATGGTTCTGCCAACCCCGCATGGGATCAACATTCCAATTTACCCAAGCACGCCGACCACGCCAAGGCTGTGGATAAACC
>CAZFDX010000845.1:0-10168 GCA_964518325.1 uncultured Alcaligenaceae bacterium
TAAGGATACCATTCAGGGTGAGATTCTGGAATTGAACGAGAAAGAACTGATTCTGAAAACAAAATGGAACCCCAAATTATCAATCCCAAGAAACTCGTTAACAGCCATCAATATAGGGTCATTCGGTCAATACAGAAAATCGATAAAATTGGTGAAAGAAGATCAGAAAATAGAGATGTCCAAAGAAAAATCGAGTCATCTCACGATATGCCACCTCAACGATACAATTGGAGAATGTTCATTTCATTTTCACGATAAGGTATAGCAAGTAAGTCAATCGCTCAATGGAATCACCATAAAACATGAGAACGAAATTTTGATTCGAGAGAATCGAAAAAAAGAGAATTTACTAGTCATTGATGAGCGGGACAAACCAGAGATTCAGAGGCTGAATAATAAGCCCATCATCCTGATCGAGAAGTATGTCGTTAAATTAATCGATCCGAATAATTTAATCTCTTCATTAAGAGAATACAGCCCACCTTATACCAAAAGAAACCGTTGCACCCTTTTGAAACAAGATCGACTGGTACTCTCGGAAGGTGATGAATTATTCGGGAAATTAGTGTCCATCAAAAATAAGGAATATGAATTTCGAGGTCACGGTTTAAGGTTATTGAGAGAATCTCAGGTTTCGAGAGTCGATTTCAAATGTTCGCCAGAAATACCAAAACCAACAAGTGGGGAACATATTCGTTTGAAAGTTGCGTCTTGGAATGGGCAAGGGGATTCTCTCACGGGATTGCTTCAGGATTATTCAGAAAAGAAAATCAGATTACAACATGCAGCCCTTGGAGAAATCGAAATCCCCAAAGAATCCATCAAAGAAATGGAATGTCTTTTCTTTGGCGATTATATCCCCCTCTCTCCACAGGTAGAAACCGATTTTACTCTCAACGAGCGAGAGTTGAAGAAAGCAGAAATCGAGTTGATTGCATTCGGTGAGGGAGAAAAGGCAGAATGCGAAGTCTGGCTAAATGGGGTAAGAATTGCAAAATTAATCCTCAATAATCGATCCCAAGAGCATATCGTTACTATTCCTCTTAGCCACCTTAAGGCAGATAACCAACTCGAAATTCGGAGTCCCTATCAAGAAGGTAAAATACCCAAGATAATTCAAGTAGGTAAACTTGCGGTCAGAATCCATCGAAATTGAACAATGAAATCACGTTCCAAGTTCAATCACCAAGGAATCATCGAGAAATAATCTTGCAATATCCCCTAGGAATGATATGGCGAGATTATGAATACATTCATCCTATTTTCGATGTCTTTATTATTCGGAAGCAATCCCCTCGAAGGGACTCAAGGGGGATTGACTGCAGACCAAAAGGAAGTCAAACTAGGTGAAATCACCGATCCGCGAAGATTGAACCATACCTTCAAACTCAAGAACACTTCACAAGGTCAAACAATTCACATACTGAATGTTTCGACCCCCTGTGGGTGTGCGATCACCAAGCTCACACAACGTGAGTTAAAACCGAATGAAACCGCAGACCTGATGATTTCAATCAATTTGCTCACCCAACCTGAAGGGGAGCAATCATGGAAATTGATTGTCAAATATAAAAGTGGAGAAGATCAATTTGAGTTACCCTTATTGATTCATGCAAAAATTATCAAAGAGATTATTGTCGAACCAGCTAGTCTCGTGATGGTGGGTTCCCAGAATCTCAGTGGAAAAATCAAGATATTCGATCGTCGAAAATCGCCTCTGAAGATTACACAGGCCCACTCCGAAATCCCCGAAGCAAATTGTCAGATTCATCAGTCGATGAACCTGATTGAAATTAATATCGGCGAAAAATGCCCCTTAGGGTCTTATTCGGATGAACTGGTGATTAAGACGAATGATCCGATCTATTCTGAAATTCGAGTTCCCATCCGAGTGTTGAAACGGAAGGAGATGACTACCGAAGCCTTTCCCGATCAACCCGAATTAGTATTCCGTGAGGGTGAGAGCGAGGCCACGATTCTGGTTCGGATTCGTGGGAAAAACCCAATTCAAGTGACCGAAGTGATTCCCAATCAAAGTATGTTGAAATGTCGATTTGCGAATGGTCCTTCGGGGCAAGCTACACTCAGAATTACGCTGAACCGAAAAGATGTTCAAAATCATGGTTCGGGTGAAATCTTGGTGAAATTTGCTGACGAAAAAGAATCGCCTTTGGTCATCCCCGTCACTTGGGTGAAACCTTAAACTCATTTTTTTAGATCAGATTCAAAGATTTCAAAAAATCGAGAATCGATTGAATCGGTAAATCCTCTTCATTTTCCATCGGGCTTATCGGAAAGGCGCCCACTCCTCGGGACATATCCTGCGAATGGTATAGGACCGGTTTTGAGGAAATCTCGCTATGATTTGGATAGATCACATAAGAGCCAACACTGTGAATAATGGCATCGCGGTAAGTGTGCATTTTGTGAAGGTCATCTCGTAATACTTCTCCCGAATGATCTCTGCGATATTTGGCATCAAAATGAAGATGTTGGATGGCCCCTTCATGAACTGCTTGTTCGTAAGTGATTTTTGGGGACCAATAAGAAATCGTGAAATCGGGTCGGAGTGTGGTACTCCATGAACCAAAGGGCGATTCTTTAGAAAATGTCCGGTTATACCATAAACGAATCCGATAGTTCCGCCCCATCCAATCAAAATAGGCTCCTCGCGTCGCGGCTGTTGAATCCTTGGCTGGGACTCTTTCGAGGTAAACATCGAGACCTTTGATAAAACATATCAAAACCCATAATTCGTAAAGTTGATCTTGGGATCGTTTCTCGATCTCATCATTCCCATCATCTTGATATTGGCACCGACTCACTTTATCCCAAAAATCAAATAATTCCCGATAGCCTTTTTTGGTATGAATACCGTTAAAATGTCTGGGGGAAATGTACAACGGTTCGATTCCCTTAAATATCGGTTGATTGAGATAAAATTGAATCTCATTTTTGATTCGTATTAATTCATCATCATTGATCGTCATTTCATGAAGTACATTTCGCAAAATCTGAAGAATCCCTACTACGCATCGATTCCAGATGGTCTCATAATCTTCGCTTTGGGAATTCGACAATAAACTCTCCGGAATAATGCGAAGGGTTTTGGAAAGGGGATGTTCCTCGGGGATGCCCTGCCACATGTGAGGAGTCCGGAACCATTTCTCGATAGGCAATCGGCCACAAGATCGACCAAATTGAAATTGAGTTTGCTGGGAAGGGTACCGAATGATAGCCTCGAAGGATTCGTGAAAATCTCCAGAGCGATACCATCCGCGTAGGAATAAATAAATCCATAATTTCGTTATCTGAGAATGACCCTTTTTAATGAGTGGAGTTTGGCTTGGCGCTGAGGGACTTAGGATCAGACTCAAATCATAATTTGTTAAGTCACGGAGCATCCATTGTTGTTGTTCGGGACTTAATTTCACAGATTGAACAATTATGGTCAGAATCATTTCCGTCGATCGATGATTCTGCCATAATCGCAGCCTTATAGAGATGTTCCCAGTTATATTTGTGGTATCAATCCTTCCATATCGAGCATCAAGTCGAGAGGGCTTCAGGATAGGGTTATTCGTCCATTCTAGTTTTACATCGGATGGGATATTCCATCTGAAAATATAACTTTCATCTTCCCAAAGGATTATTTCATCACCTCTAGTTTGAATGACCCCTTTTTTCTGGTTCTCGCTGGCGATTTCAAGGGACCAATGTTGATCGATTGAGATTTGAATCCTAGAATCCGACATATGTTAGTCCCAATAGCTGGCGTAACCCTCTTCTAGTCGATCGATCATCTTTTTTAGTTTCAGCGCACTTAATTCAAATCTTTTATTACTACAATATGCCGATAACTCATTCAATACTATTCTCACTCGGTTACGATTCCCCTCGATTCTCGGCAATATCTTTTGAAGTATCTGAATATCAAGACATTGTTGAGATGTTGATGCTGTATTCAGTTCATTCCAATAACCACAAAATCGTTTTATTTCTTTTACTAATCGATACCCGATATTAAAGCCTTGAGAATTCAATATCGAGAATAAATCTTGCAAATTCTTCTCAATCTCAGGGAGCCAATTTTCTGGACAAGACGGTTCGTCGTTGCTGGCCTTTATCAATGCCGAGCCAAGTTCAATCAATGGTTTTGGTCGATACTGTGGTTGAACTGTAGCTTGAAGGGAATCGCGAAGAGAGGGCCAATCTGTCAATACTTCTAACACTTGGGCACGATCTAACACTTTAGGTGATAAATAATGAGTGGTATGATCAAAGTTCACCGTGCCCACAATAAATACATTTTGTGGTAGAATTATCTTCCGTGTTGCGTCTTCTCTTGCTGGTCCAGAATAGAGAATGATTTCTCCGTTCCGTTCCATTGCGGAGAGAAAATCGGCAAAATATCGTTCGATATTCGACAAATTCATTTCATCGAATATCAGAAAAAATGAACTCTCCTGATAAGCCATTTCATGAGCGCGAAGTAGTAATTCAATCGTGGGAGTGCTTTCGTATCGACGTGGTTGCAACGGGTCGGGGTAACCGAGTAGTGGAACGCGATTTTGCCAATCCGGCCCTACGGCTTGAACGAGTACCTGTTGCTGGCTGTTTTTACATACGAGAGAAGCAAATGTTTCGGCAAGGCGAGTTTTTCCTGTCCCAGTGGGGCCAGCTAGAATCACAAACCGATGGCTTAATAAGGAAGCGACATATCGACGGATCATATCCGAGGGGTATCTCAGACCCATTGCTAGAAACGAGGCCTCGATTTGGTCCACCATCGAGGCCAGCGCGGAGGGTTGCGATGTTTCTGGATTGTTGTTTTTTTCAGCCATCAATTTCTCTGACGAATTCATCCCATTCGATACGGAATACTCTGCGGCTTTTAGCTTGGCGTCTACTAAAATTTTACTCTCTGCTCACTTTGAACAAAGGTAGGCCCAGCACTAAACTATCTGTATGATTTCGGAACTTTCAGTCCATAACTTGGCCTTGATTGAAGATGTACGGGTCGAACTTGCTGCGGGCTTCAACGCATGGACAGGCGAGACCGGTGCGGGTAAATCGCTTTTACTCGGGGCTATGGGCTTACTCATTGGGGAACGAGGTTCGACTGATCTCATCCGAAGCGGTGCCGATGAACTGCGAGTCACGGGTGTTTTTCAACTTCACAATCAGCAACTTAAGCAATCGGTAGAAGAACTTTTAGAAAGACCTTTAACGGATAGCCAAATCATCATTTCCCGCCGACTTCATCGCGAAGGTGGCAGTAAGGCCTACATCGATGATGAGCCGGTTTCGGTGAATACACTCAAAAAGTTAGGCGAATATCTGGTTGATGTTCACGGCCAACGGGAATCGCACTCTTTGTTAGAACCTACCTACCAAGTTCGTCTTCTCGACTCGTTTGGCAAACTGGAAAAACTGAGAGCAACCTATGACGAAATCGCTCACAGGGTGCGAGAACTACGGAAGCGACGATCCGAACTCGTCGCCAAGCAAGAAGGTCGTGCCCGTGAATTAGACCTGATACGTTTTGAAAAAGAAGAAATCGATCAGGCTCAAATTCGCGTTGGTGAGGTGGCCGAACTTCAAGCCGAAAGAAATGTCCTGATGCACGCACAGGGGCTTTCTGAATTCACCTTGAATGTAGTGAACCGCCTTTATGATGATGAAATCTCGGTTGTGGATCATCTCGGAAAGTTAGCCAAAGAGGCAGCCCATTGGGCGGGAATTGCCCCCTCATTGAGCGATTTGTCGGTCCGTCTGAGTGCTGCGGTGACGGAAATCCGTGATCTTGCAGAAACCGCCCGAGACCTTTGCGAAAGTTACGAAGCCGATCCTATTCGATTGGAGGAAGTCGAAAAACGATTGCAATTGTATCGCAGATTGGAAACGAAATATCGGAAATCTCCCGATGAACTTCTCAGCTATCGGGAATCGCTCGATCGACGCGAGAAAGAATTGCTCAAGGATGAGGCCGACTCAACCGCAATCGATCAGGAATTGAAAAAGGCATTTTCTCAACTCCAAGAGGCAGCAGAGAATCTCAGTAAAGCACGGGCTAAAGTTGGCAAAAAGCTGGCGATGGAAACGCAGAAACATCTTGCGAATTTGGGGATGCCCAATGCCCGTTTAGATTGCGGCCTCAAAACCATTCCGTTGGGAGGAACCCGCTTCGGGGGCCCCATTCCGATTGGCGGAGCGGACGATCTCGAATTGTTGTTGGCAGCCAATCCCGGTGAACCGATGCGGCCCCTGCGAAAAATTGCTTCGGGTGGGGAAATGTCGCGCACTATGCTCGCGCTGAAAACGGTGTTGGCAGCTCATGACCCTGTTGGCACACTGGTTTTCGATGAGATAGATGCCAATGTCGGAGGTCGTCTCGGGGATATTGTCGGCGAGAAGTTAGCCCATCTTGGGAAAACTCACCAAGTCATTTGTGTGACTCACCTCCCGCAGGTGGCGTGCTACGCTCAACATCAGTGGGCCATTCGGAAAAATGTCAAAGGGAAACGAACCACAACAACCATCAGTCCCCTTCTCACAGAAGAATCTCGGATCGAGGAACTCGCCAGCATGATGCGTGGGGAAGCCAAAACCGATTCAACGCGGCAAGAAGCCCAAGAGATGCTCAAGGCCGCCAAGAAGAAATGGTGATCTTCAAGGCAGCCCTTTCATCAAATTTTAATCATTTCGGCTCAATTTTCTCGCCGATTGGTTGAGAAAACGAACCTTGTGGCGTAGATTTCATGTTTTTTGGTTGACACTCTGATGAATTCTGATTAGGCTTTTATCAAAGGTCCAAGGTTCTCTCCACCATTAGGACTCATGTGAAGCAGAGTACATTGAGCTAGCAGCAAGCCCTAATCTCAACGGATGGTGAGATTGGGAGTTTATTATCCAGTCATAGTGTTGGTGGGGATTCCAAGACCGATTTTAAGTGAACAAAGAAGTCACGGTATTTGACGTTTTAATAGACATTTAGACAACAAAATGACCCAAGTCAAATGTGGGTTGAAAGGTCTCTACGAATAATTTGATAATCGTTTGATATTGAGGAAACACAACAACGCTCCTAACTTCTTAATCATCTCGAAGAAAGTGGGCGTTCTAGAGCATAAATCAGAATTCGAGGTCGGTAACAAAACGAGCGGATTCTGATAGTTTTTTCTTCTTAATTTTTTTAAGATGGGGTGTTTTATGAAAATATGGCATCAGGATCGAAAGGGATTTACCCTGATCGAACTCCTTGTGTTGATTGCCATCATCGCAATTCTCATCGGGTTGTTGTTACCCGCAGTGCAAACGGTTCGCGAAGCTGCCAACCGTGCCCGTTGCTTGAACAACCTGAAACAAATGGGTTTGGCTGTGCACAACCATCATGATGCGGTTGGTACCTTCCCCAGTGGGGGAACGACTCCTTGGGCGAACAATGGTTGGCCGATCCAACTATTACCGTACATCGAACAGGACAACATCTTTGCCCTGTACCAAACCAACCCCGGCGCAGCCTTCAACAACAACATTCCGTTGTTCTTCTGTCCCTCACGGCGAACCAACCAAACCCCTCGTCCCTATGGGCGTGGCTTGATGGATTATGCCTCGGCCACCCCTGCCGATGCCCCGAACACTTGGGACCAATTCTGGTATGGTAATATCTGGGGATTACCTACTACTTCCAACTATCGAGGAATTATTACTCGGGCAGGTACCCCCTCGGCTGGGTCCACTATGGCCAGCATTACCGACGGGACCAGCAACACCCTTTTGATCTCGGAAAAATCGTTGAACCCGAACAACTACTTCTCGGGCGATTGGCATGATGATGCCGGTTGGAGCGATGGTTGGGACCCCGATATTATTCGTTACACGGGCTTCTTACCCGTTCCCGACAAACGATACTTCTCGGGTTGGGAAGGCTATCGCTTTGGTTCGGCTCACGCTAACGGCATTAATGCCCTCATGGGGGATGGCTCGGTCCGTGGCATTCGCTTCAGCATCGATGCCGTCACCTTCAATGCCATCGGTGGGAAGAATGATGGCATCGTCACCAATCTCAACTAATTCGGCTCTCGAACCATATCTGATCTAGGACGATTCAAAACTCTCTCGGCAAGCTCTGCCAGCAAGATCAATCAGCGATTTCTCCGAGCAAGTTCCGCCCAAATTTTCCTACTGATTTTCTGATTTTCCATTTCGAGTAAGACGAGCAATCTTTGACGATTGCTCTGGATATTGCTTTGTCAGAAGTTCGCGTTGCCCCTGCTCGTAATCGGCATAATCAAAGCCCGGCGCCATGGTAGCGCCGAGCAAAGCCCATTTTCCCCCTGCAATCAATGAGCTTCCTTGCCAAACCCCTGCAGGAACAACATGCTGAGGTTTCTGCCCTGCTTGAAGATCGGTACCCAACACTAAAATTTCTGTTCGACCATCGGGAAATAGTTGCAGCATTTCCACAGGGTCGCCTAAATAAAAGTGGAAAATCTCATCGCCGGGCAGGCGGTGCATTTCGGAATAGGTTTCGGGGGTCAGTAAATAATAAATGGCAGTACAGACCGATCGCGGGGCCGCATACGGGGTAAGAATCCCCTTGGGTATCAGATGTTCACTCCGATAGGTTTCCCGAAAAAATCCCCCTTCGATTGGATGGAGTTGTAAGCCCAGAAGTTGAATCACTTCTTGTGCGGTCATTCTTTGGAACTCTCTGAAGGTAAGCCGGCACTGAGGATATTGTATCCACGATGCTCAATCACAACAATTTCCTCACCGAAGGTCTGCACCATCATCGGCACCACATGATTGAGCATTTTTGTGACCAGGTAAAATCGTCCGCCCGGTTTGAGTAAGGGGGCCGATTTTTCAATGAACAATTGGGCCACCCAAGAATTAGCAAAGTACGGGGGATTCGCCAAAATCACATCAAACGAATGGGGTTCGAGGTGAGAAAATTCACTGGTGGCAACGGTCCGAAATCGGGTAAGGCCGTTGGCTTTCGCGTTGAGTTCCGCCAATTGGATCGCTCGGAGATTAGAATCAACAAAAACAATTTCTCCTTCCGGACCCGCTAAATCAGCGGCCAAAATGCCAACCGCACCGTTACCGCATCCTAAATCCAAAATCCGATCTGCAGGCCGAATCTCTGCGGAATCGATCAAGGCGCGGGAGCCGTTATCGAATTCCCCATAAGAAAAGGTTCCGGGTCGAGAAAGAAATTCATGTGAGGGACCTTGGCCGAGACGTGCATGAAATTTTTGTTCATGCCGGCGACGCCCACGGGCTTCGTGCGGACGATGTGCCCAAAAAACGCTTCCCTTTTGACTCGAAGGCAATTGGCTGCATTTGCCAAAGACTTTTTTCATTGCCTTCGGAAGAAGTTGATCTGCCTGATATTCCGAAAGAGCAATCAAAAGCCCTCCCGCAACCAGAACATGATACGCCTGTTCAATCAGATCGAGCTTTAACTCCCGCTCCCCATGTGCCGAGATCGGCAGCAAAACGGTTCGATACGATGCAGCAACATCCCAAAGATCGGGGTGCATCTCAATTTTTGCAGAAAGGTTTTTCTCTTTCAGAAGTGTGCTGAGCTTTGTCCCATGATGAAGGTCCATTTGGTAACAACTCAAACCTCCTTCTGGTGCCGAGGGAGAAAGGAACTCGACAAACTCAAGGGCCTGATGGGCCGACCCCATCACAATGAGAGCAGGATACTGAATCCGTGATTGAATCGCTTCGATGAGTGGTTGAAATAGATACATGGACTTATTCTAGAATTTACCCCCCAAGAAGCGAGACAGAAACCGCCCCCAATCGGAACCAGCTGAAATATCAAACGAAACAGAAAGCGAACTGGAACATTTTTTTCGGTTTCCTTCTAGCTAAGGAACAGGGAATTCTCAAGCAGGCTCAGCCTCTGTAGATATGCTCAGGCTCTTTGTTAATAAAGGGTCTGCTGGAAAGGCCACGGGAACTTGGCAAGTAAATCAATGACTTCCGAGCTGGTTCATGATTGGTGTGGCGGTTGCAATCGCCGCCGGTGCTTTTTTCACTGACGATCCAGCTTTCTTCACGATCCGACAATCTTGAGACCGCTCTAGAACCGTGCCGAGCAGCGATAGGACTGCCCCCATTCAATCAAACGATACAAGTTGACTCACCC
>CAZFDX010000846.1:0-1619 GCA_964518325.1 uncultured Alcaligenaceae bacterium
AAGCTCTCCCGTTCAGCTCAAATCGACTTCGAAATCTGGACGCACAACCTGAAGTATCAACTCTGGCTGGCGGAAAACGACTCGCGATTTGCCCACGATCCCCGCGTCTACGGTGAGTATCACACCGACAGTGTGTTCAGCCTGTTGACACAATCCACACAGCCAAAAGATCGCGTGATTGCCAACGCGGCCAAGCGAAAAACGTCCATCCCAGACATCATCCGTGCGGCGAAGGTCTCGCTCAAAAATCCGCCACGGGTGCTAACCGAGATTGCGATCAGCCGCACCGCCGGGGCGATCGCATTCTACGAGAAACAAATTTTTGAACTTGCGGGCACCACCCCGGGGACGGGCGAACTGGCGGCCCCCTGCCGCGCGGCCGTGGCTGCGCTCCAGGAGTTCCAGCAATTCTTGAAAGACGAACTCCTGCCACGCTCGACGGGGGAGTGGCGGCTCGGACGCGAGAAATTCTCCCAGAAATTGGAACTCGAACTCGATGCGGGACTCACCGCGGCAGAAGTGATCGCCGAGGCGAAGGCCGAAGCCGATCGCGTGGAAGCCGAGATGTACGATGTAGCGGTTCGCTTGTGGCCCACGCTATTTGGTGACAAGCCCCGCTCCGTAGGGCTGCCCGAAGCCAACACCTCATCCGCGGCGAAATCCTCCCCCGAGGCCAAAGCCTCCCCCGAGAAATCCTCGCCTGAGAAATCCTCGCCTGAGAAATCCCGTTCTGAGCGTGCAAGGGTGATTCGGGCCGTCTTGGATGAGCTGGGCAAGGATCATGGCACCGCCGAGACCTTCGTGATGGATGCCCAGCAGACGGTCGATCGGATTCGGGAGTTTATCCGGGCCAAGGGCATTCTGACCCTTCCTGAGCCGGATCGGTGCCGCATCATCGCGATGCCGGAATTTCAACGGGGCTTTTCCGCGGCGTACCTGAGTCCGGCTCCTCCGCTCGACCCGAAGGCGGATAGTCTCTACGCGGTTGCTCCGCCGCCGACGGATTGGCTACCGGCCCGGCAGGAGGCTTTTTTCAAGGAATACAATCGCGCGATGTTGCAAATCCTCACCATTCATGAGGCGTACCCCGGGCATTATGTCCAATTGGAATACACGAACCGGCATCCCTCGTTGATTCGCAAAGTGTTTCCGTCCGGAGTCTTCGCTGAGGGCTGGGCCGTCTACACCGAGCGAATGATGCTCGATACGGGATATGGCGCGGGTGATCTCTCATTGAAACTGCATCAGTTGAAGTTTTATATTCGCGCCGTGATCAATGCGATCCTCGATTATGAAATGCACTGTAACGGCATGACCGATGAGCAAGCCTTGCGCTTGCTGATGGATCGCGGCTTTCAAACCGAAGGGGAGGCGATCGGCAAAATTCAGCGAGCGAAGCAAAGCTCGTGTCAGCTCTCCACCTACTTCGTCGGCCGACTGGCGTTTCACCGGCTGCGTCAGGCTGTTGAAGCGCGCCGCGGGGCCGATTTCCGCTTGGGGGCCTACCACGAAGAAGTCTTGAGCCACGGTACGCTGCCCGTTAAGTATCTACAGGAACTGGTGAAATAGTGCGTCGCACAATCCTGGCCGCGGCGGCGAAAACGAACCGCGGCCAGGAT
>CAZFDX010000847.1:0-2028 GCA_964518325.1 uncultured Alcaligenaceae bacterium
CTCGAAGATTTCGTCAGGGTCGGACTCACCGATAAGCCGACCGACTACGGAGAAGAGTACGCGACTTTAGCGGCTATCTATGGAACAAGTAAACTCGAAAAGCCAATCGAACATCGCATTGGTTCCATACCCGCCTATAAAATTCCGATCAACGATGGCCCTCTCGGAACCGGCTCTTCACTGGGGGCACTCTATGTTTTCACGGCAGGTTCGGGCGAAAATCGTTGGTTGGTTCGGGTTCGTGTGAACTTGACGACAAAATCCTTGGATAAGAAAAAAGATGCAGACAAAATCGGCGAAGTCCCTTCCCAAGCTAAATGCGACCTAATCGTTAGTGAAGTGATTACCGGTTTCGATACCTCAAAGAAAAAAGCCAACTGATCATCAAGTTCACCAATTAGCACGATCCTAACTTCTCTGTCGGATAAACAAGCCCCGTTTCCTATTTCTTCGCGATTGTCCTTAGAGGTGAATGGCAAGAATCACCCGAATGGCCGACCTTTTTCTAGTTGATTGTCCTCGAGTCGGTGAGTTGCCCTTGCTGAATTTCGGCATCTATGGTTAACTCATCTGCGGCTCGGCTCTTGAAGAGGGTTGTACCAATGCTCACCCGATTATTACTTCTCGGATCGGTCGCCATTTTTGTAGGGTGTGAAGACGATCATTCTTCCTCACGCCGAAATTATTCCGTTTCCTTGGAATCGGTCTCGGCCAAAGTGGCCTTCACTACCCCGAATCAAGCGGGGAAACCCCTGATTGCCTTAGTGAATTTTACGAGCCAATCCTCGGCTCAAGCGAAAGAGGTTCCCATTGAAATTGGTGAGTTACCCACTGGGGTTTCCCCGAAGGTCGAAGTGATCTTTCTGCGAGCTGGTCAAGTGGTCAGCGAAATCAAACAACCCCGTTTGATTCGTCAATGTTGTGGCTCTTCGGGGTATTATCTCTCGGTTGATCCGAGCCGAATCCCAGAGCATGCCGATCGCGTTCGAGTAGTCCTGCGACTGGAATCGAAAACCGATCCCGAATTAAAAAGCGTATCGGCAGAGTTGGCTTTGCGAACCGGAAGTGCTGTGGGCAAACCGATGTCTATGCTGCCCGAGGTGATGTTAGCCCAAGAGGAATGGGATCCGGATTGGGAGGAGTAGGCCAATTCACTTCGATCCGATAGGGTCCCAACGAGATCACATCACCATGTTGAAGTAGACGTTGCTTAACGGCATCCTCATTGACGTAAGTCAACCCACCGACAGACCGAAGCAGCGGTCCCGTCGGCGTGAGGATAATCACACAGTGAACGTGACGGATGCCCGCTCCAGATAAACAAAGCTCGCAAAGGTCAGAGCGACCAATTCGGGTTAGAGATTCGCTTAATGACCAGTAGCCTCCATTCTTTGGCCCTTCGTGAATGACTAACCCACCCACAAGCAAATCTTCTTGCTCAACAGTGGAGGAGTTCATGTCCGGTTTCCTAGATATATGCACATTATTTTAACGATTCTCCGAGCTTCACAAATGGGAAATTAGGAAAAATAGGTAAAAAAGGATAAACAATCTGGAATGATTTCCCCCTCCAAGGATCGAGAGAACCGAAGACAGAAGGGATGTTCTCGCCCCAAACAAGCTCGCCTGTTGGGGGGTTACCTACCTGACTCACGGTCAACGACATTCCAGCGTTGACAGAGTATCTTCCAAACGTGATGGCCTATCGTGTGGGGTTCCCTTTCTACTTTTGCATTCTGGTGGTTCGATGGATTCGCTCGCTCATGCACACGATAACGACATCCTTGGGAATGCAGCAACCACGAAACCGCTCCAGAGCAATTCACCAGCTACGAAACGCTCGATCGATTCAACAAGGGCGGAAACGACCCCAGAGCAATACACCAATATCGAAATCCCTTTAGTTTTTGGTTGAGGCAGGTTTTGGCATATCTTCATCTCGATTTTTCCCCTTTTCTTCGCGAGAACAGCCAAGTAAAAGCAGGCAAACGAGAAGAGAAAAAAAGAATTTCAGCGACATGGATGAAA
>CAZFDX010000848.1:0-3616 GCA_964518325.1 uncultured Alcaligenaceae bacterium
TTCCAAATGCCCGCAAGAGACAGATGCAACCGATGCGGCGGTGGCCAACAGGAAATAAGCACGCGGTGCGTCGGGAAAAGTCGGGGGTGCGGCCATGCTCGATTTCGGGTGATGGCCTGGATTACCGGTCGCTTGAAGGTCCCGCCGCCGAAGTTGTTTCCCAGTTTCGAAATCGTAGCACAAAACATGGAGCTTATCGTAGCGAACCCCCGATGCCGAGGTCACGAACAATTTCTTTCCAAGGACAATGGGACTGGAAACGCTCCGCCCCGGCGTTTCGACGGTCCATTTCACATTTTCTGTCTTGGACCAGCTACTCGGCAGATTTTTTTCATCGGCGACACCGCCCCCATTAGGACCACGAAACTGGGCCCAATCTCCTGCCCAAACGAGGCTCGAACTGGTCAGAAGACACAACGAAAGTACCGCTCGATACATAGATGATTCTCGCAAAAAAACGGGTTGAATCGACCCCAATGGGCTGTTTGATATGTTATGTGATCGTTCTTAGGGGACAATGCAACGGGTCCCTAGAACTTTTCAAATTTCGCTTTCAACCCAGTGCAGGCCCAAGGCGATTGACCGAATCGAAACAGATTTATCGATTCGTTATTCATTCTCAAGAAAATCGTCCTATATTTTAGGCAATGCCCCTTGCTCCCCTCATAAGGGAGTCCCTACGATTCACCGCAATAGTCACCACCTGATGGGGGCGGTCCATGCGTACCGTCTGGGTTCTATCAATCGTTGTGCTTCTCGAATGGGCCATGCCTTTTAGCAGGGCCGATGAGAAAATTTCTCTACCGGAATTGATCGAAAAACTCGGCGATCGGAAATTTTCTCATCGGGAACAAGCTCAACTGCAACTTCTTCAACTCGGTGAAAAGGCACGCCCTTATTTGGAACAGGCCACGCGCTCGCCTGATCCGGAAATTGCCTTTCGGGCCGTGAATGTCTTGCGTACCCTGAATCAGTTACGAGATACCCAAGAAATTCTGCAAGCTCCCAAAGCTCGGTTTCGTTTCAAAGAAGCAACGGTTGCCGAAGTGCTTGAACAGATATTACCGCTCATCGATAACGAAATTCACGTCATCTCTCCCGAACAAATCGATCTCAAAAAAAGAATCACCCTTGAGACCGAGGAACTTCCCATTCTCGATGCGATCCAAAAAGTATTTCAAGAAGCAGGCTTATCCTTGGCAGGGTCAACGAATGAACATGGAACCTATTGGGATACTCACGGCCGAGTTCTCCGCACGGGGGGCCAAAAAACCGCATCAAGCCCCGCCCGTTTGGGACTGAGCATGCGAGCAGGGGCACCAACGTGGTCTCGTTTTCCCCATTCAATCAATCTCATTCCGGGGGAGCTTTTTCAGTCCGAGGATAATCGGTCGCTCACCTTTCGTTTGGAATTAACCGCTTTGCCTTCGACCTTTTGTCGTGGCATCACGGGGTTAACGATCACCAAGGTTCTGGATCATCAAGGCCAACCTTTGGAGGTCCTTGGTGATAATCCCGTTCAAGGGAAAGAACCATCGCCCGAGGAAGGGGTCACGCTGCAAGATCGATTACTGGAAGAAGCCAAAAAGGATCGTACGGTTCGGTTCCAGACCCTAACGGGGAAAGTCAGCGAATTGAAGCGGATTGAAGGCTATGCGAGTATCGATGTGGCCTCACCGGTTCGGCTGCGCTTGACCAGTCCCGCTAGCTTGGGCCATTACGTCGAACAGAACGGTTATTTTCTTCGCCTCGAGAGTTGGAAAATCGATCCCAAGAACAAGGACACGATTGCTACATTAACCTTAGGGACAACCCATTTTTTTGTGGATTACGAAATGATTCCCTTGAATCGGGAAGGCAAATTCCGCCCCTTCCTAAAAATCCCTCACGTCACCTTACCGAGTGCCTATCAACCTCAGGTGGAATTTTTCAACCTGAGGGGCCAAAAAATCCGGCATAAAGTGATTAGCAAATCTTCTTTTGAGCAGGTCGATTCTCATTTCGAGGGGAAATATCTGGTCGTCATCGAAACCGAGGAACTCACAGCCGAAGAAATCGAAATCCACGTTCTCGGACGGGTTCCCACGACCATTGCTCTGCCGTTTCGCTTCGAGAATCTCAAGGTTTCAGAATCGCGTTAATCTCAGTCAATCCGAAAGATTGACCAAGGCCCCGTCATCTTCTCATTGCACCGATGGAACCACGCAGGGGGTCGGAATCCCGTTCTTTTCAAAATTTTCTCATAACCGTAAAAATAATTTCTCCAACGAATCGAATAGGTCTATAACAATGTTAGCTTTCTAACCTCGAAAGGAGAATCTCATGGCTGACTGGCGAAAACTGGCCAAAGCACTGGCTTTGGCAGATGGTTACATCGACACCAAAGAAACCGAGATCATCAAGAAGGAATTGATGGCCGATGGTAAGCTCGACCGAAGTGAGATCGAATGGTTAGTCGATGTCCGCAAGAGTTCCGGAAAAACCGTTCAAGTCTTCGATGAGTTTGTCTTCGCAGCCCTGAAACCAGTGATCTTGGCTGATAAAACCATCGACGCCAAAGAGGCTGCTTGGTTACGCAAGTTCATCTTTGCGGATGGAAAAGTAGACGCTGCCGAAAAGGCGTTTCTCGCCGATTTGAAGGCCAACGCGACCAGTGTCGATCCGGCGTTTACCGAACTCCTCAAAGAAGCCGGTGTGGCCTAATTTCCAAGGTCGGCCTTCTTCCCTCGCAGTCAAATCATAATTCTGGGTGGGAAATTCCCCCCCCCTACTTCGATTAACCCCCTTCAACGAAACGAAACCGAGATTATTCCTACGAATCATATTTTGGTTCGAGGTGAGCTTTGTTGTTGATGAGTTGAATGAACCACTTCGCCCCAAGTCGGTTCGTTCGGTTATCGCTCTAGGGTTGGGTCACCTTGACCGGAATGATCAATTGAGTGGTTTTCTTAGAGAGGGTATCTTCCGCAGTGATTTTGAGACGATAATTCCCCACCCGATTGAGCAAGAACGAACCATTCAAAGGGACCGCCACCGCTTTAGAAACCTTTTCGGGGTCTTTTTCTTCCACACTGACCGTCAAGGGTTTGCTGTCAACGGGCCGATCGCTTTCGTCCAGAAACTCGACTCTCATATTCAGTGAGAAACGATTCATAGAACGATCGAAGCCGGCGATTCGCATGCGGAAGTGCAAATTTTCCCCCACATATCCCCCCGCAGAAGCAGGGATTTTCCCTTCGGCATCGCGATAAAATCGAGGGGCAAGGATATTCAGCGTAGGTTCCTTGAACGCAAAAGTTTTCTTGAATGTTGCGGTCTCGTTGGCAATTTTATCTCGTGCGGTGACGGTAATAGTGTAGTCGCCCGGTATCGCATTTTGAGCGACCGTAAAGAAGTTGAAGCTCGGAATGGTGCCCCCCCCCAACGGTAGTGCTGCTTTCAGGCTGCCACTGGTAGTAAATAGGGGTTTCTCTTTAGGGTCTTTGTGAAGGGTTAACACCACTTCTAAATCGGTTTTTCCAGTGTTGTCGGTACTGACCCCCTTAAAGAAATACCGGAAAAAAACTTCGTCGGTGGGGTAAGCATCCCACGAGGGTCGGATCGGCCCGAGATAGCC
>CAZFDX010000849.1:0-4103 GCA_964518325.1 uncultured Alcaligenaceae bacterium
AACTGTTGGTAAACGTTGCAGAATCTCACCAGTACTTTGTCAGTATTGTGTAAAGGCTGTATCTGAGTGAGGGCTAGTCTAATGGGCAGCTCGTACGCCACAACCGAGGTAGTCGTCTCCGGCGTCTGGTGCTTATAAGGGTCGGATCTCTTTCTATCAATGGTACGGCGCCCCCCGAGCTCTACAAAGAGTGGCTCGTCGGCAGCGTCAGATGTGGATAAGATACAGTTATAGAGGGAATATGCTCAGATACGCCCCCTAACTCATAATATATGAGTTGTTATTGTTCTTATAAATTTTGCAAGGCTGCGTCCACTATTTTTTGGGGGTAGCTCCCCAAACCAACCAAACTCAGATCGATGGACCGATTGTTGATTTTGAGGGAGTTGAGTTCAACAATCGGTTTCGTTTGAGAAAGGATACCAAACCATGTTGGTCTTGTCTAGGAAAAAAAACGAAAGCATTGTGATAAACAATGACATTGTTATCACAGTGGTGGAAGTGCGAGGCGATAAGGTCCGTCTAGGGATTGTGGCTCCTCGTGAAGTTTCGGTTCATCGAAGCGAAGTGTATGAGGCGATTCACAATACTCCGCCTGTTGTGGTTACCCCTCCGCCTCCCTCTTCACCCGTAGGCTAACCATTCGCACCTCGAGCTTGCCTGAAATAGGTCAACTCGGACCGAGACACTAATAATCTTCTTTCTTCACTGCTCTCTCAAAAATTGAGCAGAACTCCCTCTTCACCGTTTTTTTCGAGAAAGCATCCCTTTCCCAACCCCGTTCGGAAAACCCTCCATTCGATGTTTTTTTTGATTCCATTTTGCTCAGTCCCTACCTCATCCTTCAATCACTACCTCATCCTATTGAATGATCTTGGTCGCAATTCTTGTTGCCTGCGGAAGGATCGGGTTCCGCGCTAGCAGCGTGGGTTGACGAGAGCCTTGGGAATTTCAAGGTAGGTGTCGGAATGAAGCCGTTAAGTTAAAGTCGTTGAGATAGAATCGTTGAGTCGAAGTCGTTGAGTCGAACGAGAGATTTCGTAAAATAATTCCCGATCTATGCCTGTCTCTCCGTTACCGATCGATGAAGTATTGCCGACGATCCTCAAGGAATTATCGCGTTCGGCATCCCTTGTTCTGCAAGCACCGCCCGGAGCTGGGAAAACGACGCGAGTTCCCGCCGAGTTGCTCAAGCGATTCCATCCGTCCGGCAAAATTTTGGTAGTGGAACCCCGCCGAGTGGCGGCCCGCTCGGCTGCAAGGCGGATGGCGGCTGAGAATGGCTCGAAGCCGGGGGAGGTTTTCGGGTGGCAAGTCCGTTTTGAAAATCAGACGACCCCGAATACCAAGGTGATCTGCATCACGCCCGGAATACTCCTTCGCTTTTTACAAGAAGATTTATCCTTAAGTTCCGTTTCGTGTGTCATTTTCGACGAGTTTCATGAACGGGGTTTAGAAACGGATGTGGCTTTGGGGTTGTGCCGATTGGTGCAAACCACCTTGCGGGATGATCTCAAAATTTTGGTGATGTCGGCCACTTTAGAGACCGAGAATTTGGTTCGCTACCTTGGGGATTGTCCCAAGGTCACCTCAGAAGGGCGATTATTCCCCGTCGAGATTCGTTATCATCCTGTTCGTTCCGACGATTCGACCCCGCAGATGGTGGCCCGAACCATTCTGAATTTATTGAACGAAGTCCCCCAAGGAGTGATGGCGTTTTTACCAGGTGTTGGAGAAATTCGAGCCACCGAGAAATGGTTACAGAAGAGCGATTTACCCAGTGATGTCGAAATTTATCCTTTGTACGGAGAACTCGAACCCGAGGCCCAGGATGCTGCCATCCAGTTTCAGCCGCATCGGAAAATTGTCTTAGCCACGAACGTCGCCGAAACCTCGGTCACGGTGGAGGGGATTTCTGCCATCGTCGATAGTGGCTTGTGCCGACAACTCGAATTCGATGCCACCATAGGATTGAATCGTCTCGAATTGGCGCCCATATCCCAAGCCTCGGCGGAGCAGCGAGCCGGTCGGGCTGGTCGATTGGGGCCGGGGATATGTGTTCGCCTATGGGGTGAGTCGGCCCATCGCGGGCGACCGGCACAAACTTTGCCCGAGATCAGACGATTAGACGTTTGTCATACCGTTTTGCTTTTGTTGAACCTGAACGAACAACCGGAAACTTTTTTATGGCTTGATGCTCCCCCTCCTTTGGCCATCAAACAAGCCAAGAATTTATTGACGCAACTGGATGCTCTCGTGGGGCAATCCCTCACGCCACTTGGGCAACTGATGGCAGAATTTCCCATCCATCCCCGCTTGGCTCGCATGCTCATCGAGGGGTATCGTCTCGGTCAAGAAATGGCAGTCAGTCTCTGTGTTGCGATTCTGGCCGAGCGGGACCCGTTGGCCCAACAACTTCCCGAACATGCAACCGATTCCGATGTTTGGGAGCGAGTCCATTGGTTAGCACAGCAACCGCAAAATGGTCCGGCCCGTTGGTTGTGGCAGGCAGCGACCCAACTGCGACAATCGCTTCAAGCTCCTTCGGTACGAAAGAAACTGGCCCTGTTGGGAACACTGCCCCAAGTCTCGGAGGAAGAGGCCGTGATGCGATCTTTGTTGGTCGGTTTTCCGGATCGACTCGCGAAACGAAGGCAGGTCGGCTCGGCCCGTTTCGTGATGCTAGGCGGCCGAGGCGCTCGGTTGCATCCCAAAAGTGGCGTACACGATGCCCCCTTGCTGTTGGGGATCGATGTGGAAGGGGGAGATACCGAAGCAATCATTCGGATGGCCTCGGCCGTGCAAGAACTATGGCTTGCACCGGAACGATTTCGCATCGCCGAAGAAATCGAATGGGACGAAGAACAACGGAAGGTGGTGGCCTATCGGCGACGTTACTATGAGGACCTCCTTCTCGAAGAGAAAGCCATTCCCGTTCCGGAAGGGAATACCCGTCACGAGGTCTTTTTACAGGGGATCATGAAACATTGGGAACAAGTTCTTCCGGATGAAAAAAGTGCTGCCGGTGCGTTACTCAACCGCATCCGCTGGTTGGCCGACGTCGCTCCCGATTTGGGGTTGCCGATCATCGATCGCAATCAGATTCAAGAATGGCTCACTTGGCTGGTTCCCAATTATCAAACGCTACGAGAGATTCAGCAAGCCGATTGGTATCCGGTCATTCGGAATCAGCTCACGAATCAGCAATGGCAAATCCTTGAACGCGAGGCCCCCAGTTCGATTGTACTCCCCAGCGGACGAACGCACCCCATCCGTTATCAAGTGGGGCAAACCCCTACGGTGGCTGTGCGGATTCAAGAACTTTTTGGCCTCGCCGAGACGCCAAAACTCGCAGGGGGCAAAATTCGATTGCTGCTCCACCTGCTGGGGCCGAACTACCGCCCGCAACAAATCACCGACGATCTTGCGAGCTTTTGGAAAAATACCTATCCGATTGTCCGAAAGGAATTGCGTGCCCGTTATCCAAAACATTCTTGGCCTGAAAATCCATTAGAAGCCCAAGCCGAAGCTCACCCGAAACGCCGCAAACCACAAGATTCTTAAAAATCGGTAGCCTGTTAGCACCCAGAAGATTCGTAAAAGTTCGCAGACAGCCAAGAGGGGTCTATCTCCCAAGAGGGGCTTAACTCCCAAGGTGAACTTTAGCAGGTGAGAAATTTAGGTATTTTGTAGCGGTTACGCAGATTGGTTGAGGAAGCGAAATCGGCTTGGGTTTGTTCTTTGAGATAAGATGCGTTCTCGTTTGGTAAGGAGTACGATAATTCCTTCATGGACGCAGAAATTACCCAAGACGAGGAACAACCCGTGCGAAAATTTTCATTCCTTGCCTTCCTGATCGCCGTCGGTTGTCAATCGACCAAAGGGCCGATCGAAAATCGTCGCAGTGGAATCAAACCCGACCCGATGACCCAAACCCTCGAAGAACAAGAACGATACGGTCGAGGTCGATACCCCATCATTATTGAAGATAAAAAACTGCTCCCACCGACGCTGAGCGATCAGTATGGACCGACGGGACGCTAAGTCTCAAAAGTCCCCTACGTTTCCTCGCCCCCTTCTGGTAAAATATATTGATTGATAAT
>CAZFDX010000850.1:0-2032 GCA_964518325.1 uncultured Alcaligenaceae bacterium
TTTCTTCATCAACCTTCGATTCGACTCCCTCTTTGGGGACATCGATTTTGCAAATCCAGAGCAGGGCATTCAGGACGACTTTGCGGAAATTGTCATCCAGCCAGTTTTTGTGAAAATGCCCGCCCGTGAAACCGACACCACGTCCGGCGCCTTCGGGTTCGACGCACCACATCAGCGTTTCGGTTTTGCCCTTCGCTTCTTGAATATGTTTGTAAGGTCCACGAGGATAAACATAGGGGCCATCCCGAGTGGCATCGCTGGGGGGAGCCGCCAGAATCGAAGTGATCCCTTTCATTTCTGGCCGGAAACGCATGTTAAAATACCATTCGTCGCGAATTTTGAACGGTTTTACCCCTCGGCAAATTGGGTGATCCGGAAACGATTTGAATTCGGGCACCCACATCGGGTTGCATGACCATTCATGCTCGTAACATCCGCCGATCCATTGACGAAATTCTTCGGCCCCTTTATTTTTGGGTACCTCGACCGCGTAATGCGCTGCCATGAGGCCGACCCCTTTCGCGACAAGTTGCCCAATCAACTCTAATCGTTTTTCTTGCACGAAGGGATGCCCCCCCCCTCCATCGGCATAGATCAAAATGCCATCGGCACCATCAAAGGCTTTCACATCTTCAGGCCAACCGTTTTTGTGGAGCGTTACCTCCAGTTGAGGGATTTTCGCGAGACACTCTTTTAACAGCATGGTGCCGGCATTAAATTCATGCTCGCCGGGACCGTGACTGGGTCTGCCCGCCAACATCACTAACTTCTTCGGTTTATCTGCTGCTAGGGTCGTTCCACCTAAGGCAACACCTGCCGAGGTCGCTAAGAATTCACGCCGATTGAATTGCCACATGGAGAGTTCCTCCTAAGTCTCGGGAGTTATCGTTCACAGATATGTTATTCCTTGGAAAATGATAATCTCGGGTGAATTGGATTTTTTCGATCGAATTCGGATAGGTGAAATTCGATCGAATTCGGATAAGAGATAGCAGATGAGAGATAACAGATGGAAGATGGGATGATGGGATGAGAGATGCGTGATACTCTCCCCTTTTCAATAGGTTGGATAAGGCCAAGCGAATTTTTCAAACGAATCGTATTTTAGATATGTGATAGTCACCATCAACAACATGTTGGATGAGGCCAAGCGAATGTTTCTAACGAATACGATATGAGATGCGAGATACTCCCTTTCTCAACAGGTTGGATGAGGCGAAGCCGATTTTTTTCAGGGGTGCGATTTTAGAGAGTAGAAGAAATTCCCTAGGTGAGATCACCCCATTGTTTCAAGGGAGACAATCATCGCCGTTCAGCATCTCATCCTCCGAAACTCAGCGAAATATCATGGACCCACGGCACCGTTGACCCGCTCATAGGTCATAGTGGAAGGCTGCGTAAACCAGAACCGTTCGATTTCCAATTGGGCTTGTCGCAAATCTTCGGAATCGTTCAAGAGTTTACGGAGGCGTTTGTTTGGGTCACCATCATACCGATTCAGGATGCAACCCATTGAAGGACATAGGCTCACCAGTGCTACCAAGCCGAGAATGATTTTACGACCCATCTCTCTGATCCTCTCACAAGTGCCAAACGTCGCCGTGTGGCATCGTCGTTATCTTCGTAATAGTTGATAATTTCGTCGCAACCGCTTGGCTGACTTCAAGGATTCTTGATGAGTTTTACAATCGAAGGTCCCCCGCCTGAGAACGCAGTGAAGATGGGGATTCTGGGATGAGAATGAGGTTCCATCTTTCCGAGTCGGTAACATCTCCCTTGGCACAACGAATAGAGGGGGTGAAGGGGATAGGCTACTAGGAGGAGGTTCAATCCCTCAGACGGATACTGATGTATTTGGTTTCGAGATAGGCTTCGAGACCTTCATGAGCCAATTCCCGCCCCAGTCCCGATTCTTTCATCCCCCCGAAGGGACATTGCGGGGTCGCGGGGACGGGATCGTTCATGCCAATGATGCCGGCTTCGATTCCTTCGGTGACCTTCCACATTAAGGCCATATCGTTCGGGAAAACAT
>CAZFDX010000851.1:0-1798 GCA_964518325.1 uncultured Alcaligenaceae bacterium
GGTCCTCAACAAGATTCTCGAAGTTTACAAAGAGAAAAAGAAAGAGCTACTCGCTCAAGCCGATGCCATTGCCGAGAAAACCGAAGCGGAACTCGAAGGCCTTAGCCGGATTAACCCCTTAGTGGAACTGAATCGGGACTTAGCCAACGGAGCCGCCGAGAATTTACAAGAACAACTTGACCCCGAACACGGGGGCTTCCGTCGCGGACGTGGTAATGCCCCCAAATTTCCGATGCCCCCTTCGTTGCAATCCCTGTTGCGGCACAGTCAACGCACTAAGAACAAAGAACTCTCTCAATTGGTGAGCCTGACCTTGGACAAAATGGCCTTGGGGGGGATTTATGATCAAATCGGTGGGGGGTTCCATCGCTATAGCACCGATCGCACTTGGACGGTTCCCCATTTCGAGAAAATGCTCTACGACAATGGTCAATTACTCGAACTGTATGCCGAGGCCTATTCTTACGATCCAAAACCTTTGTATAAACAAACGATTGAACAAACGATTCGCTACCTGACACGAGAAATGCGGCACCCGCAGGGGGGCTTTTATGCGGCCCTCGATGCCGACAGTAACGGCAAAGAGGGGGAATTTTATGTGTGGACCGCAGAGGAACTCGAAAAGATTTTGGGCAAGGCCGATGCCATGCTATTCCGTGCGGCTTACGGTGTTTCTGGTGCGCCCAATTTTGAAGAAAAAGCCTATGTTCTCCGTATCAATCGTTCGTGGAGCGAGGTCGCGACCGATCAGAAAATGTCCGAAGAAGAATTTCGCAAAAAAATCGACGAGTTAAAGGCCAAGGTTTTGGCAGCCCGTGAGAAGCGAGAACGCCCCTTTCTCGATACCAAAATCATCACCGCTTGGAACGGCCTGACGATCGCGGGCCTCGCCATGGCAGGGAAAATTCTCAAAAACGAGACCTATGTTCAGAATGCTGCTCAGGCAGCCGATTTTATTCTGGCGAATTCCCGCAATCGCGAGGGGCGATTATATCGCTCGTATATCCTTGTCGAAGGAAAAGTGGCTCCACAAAGTTTAGGCTATCTCGATGATTACGCCTACTTTGTTCATGGTTTGCTGAATCTTCACGATGCCACTGGTGAAGCCAAATGGTTGACCGAAGCCAAGGCCTTGACCGATCTAACGATCAAATGGTTCTCCGGTGAAGGCAAAGGGGGATTCTTCTACACCGCGTCGGATCATGAAAAATTATTTGCTCGCCCCAAAGAGTATTCGGATGGGGTGCAACCTTCGAGTAATGCGGTGGTCGCCCGAAACTTGGTTCGTTTAGGACATAAACTGAAGGACGATCAATACACGAAATTGGCCGAAAAAACCTTCCGTCAGTTTGCCGCGATTTTGAAAGGAACCCCAAGCAATGCCCCCGCCATGGCCGAGGCTTTGCATCTGTACCTTGATTTAGCAGGTGAAGCGAAAGGCCCCCTCCCCTCTGATCCGAAAACTGAGGTACCGGCCAATCCGCGTTCCTCAACCGATGTGGTGAAAGGTTCGCTTCAAGTAGGTCCCCCGAACGAAAAAGGGGATCGCGAAATTATCGTGAACTTAACAATCGCGCGACCTTGGCATATCTATGCCAATCCTCCGGAACATGATGAGGTGGAACTCTCGAAAACCGTGGCCGAGTTGCGATTTGATAAAAAAACACTGCCGATCAAACCACAATACGCGCCCGGCAAAGCCTACAAAGATAAAAACGAATAAAAAATTAACGAATAAGCAACCACGAGTAAATTTCTGCTACCTAAAGAGACCCCTGCCGATGAATGTCGAATTAAA
>CAZFDX010000852.1:0-7484 GCA_964518325.1 uncultured Alcaligenaceae bacterium
GGCCGAGCAAGCCGCATTGCAAGCCAAACAAGCCGCATTACAGGCCGAGCAAGAAAGGCAACAGGCATTGGCCGAGAAGCAACGTGCCGCTGAACTGCAACGCCAACTCGATGCACTTCGTCGCAAAATGGAACCGTAGCCTTTTGTCGCAAAATCGAGCGGTGCCGTACACCTTGTGGGGTTGGCTTCTGGAAGAAAGATTTTCGCGAACCAATCTATTCTCGAACCGAACCAATCTATTCTCTAACCTAATTAGAAGGTTTGGCAAATGAGAAGCAAAATGAAACAGGGGCGATCCGAAGACCGCCCCTGCGAGGCTTACCAGATTCGTTGTTCAAATTAGGGCAGGTCGATTTTCGCTTCGGCCGCTTTTTCCTTAAGCTGCTTCATGCCACGCACATTGATTTGTCGGACACGTTCTTTGGTGATGCCGAAGTGTTGTCCGATTTGTTCCAAGGTCATGACTGCATTACCATCCAATCCGTTTCGCATCCGAATCACTTCTCGGGTTCGAGGATCGAGCGATTAGAGCAGTTTATTAATGCGGGCACGGGCTTGGTCCGCAGCGACCAGAGCCTCTTGCTCATCGGAACGAGCATCTTGCTTGGTCTCGAACATTTCCTCGGAGCCGGTGATGTATCTTTCACGGTAGTGAATCTCATCCGGAATACTTCGAGCAAAGTTCTTCATGATGGCCCAAGTGGCGTAGGTGCTGAACTTGTTCCCACGGCTGTAGTCGAACTTTTCCACGGCTCGCATCAGAGAAACCGACCCATCGGACATGAGTTCTGCCATGTTCTCGATTTGGTGCGAATGTTTCTTGGCGATCGAGGCCACGAGTCGAGTGTTGCACTGAATCAAGCGGTCACGCACCGCACGCAGCTTGCCGTAAAGTTCTTGCACTTGTTGTAAGTCGGCCGAGGTGACCGAGCTGGGGTTGATCGTTTCACGCAGCTTGTTGAGCTTGTATTTCAGGTAGTTCATCTGACGGAACAAGTGTTGTTCTTGTTCTTTGGTCAGCAAAGGATACATGTACAAGTGGGCCATATCGGCTGGAACATCCTTGGGAGGTCCCATCTTGGCACGTTCGGCTTCAAATTCTTCTTCCCCTGGCATGGGGGCCAAAAAGATTGCATCGTTCTCTGGGTTCTCGAAGTCTTTATTGTGGATATACTCCACGGGGCGTTCGAGCAACCTGCGGAACTGGACTTCGTGCACGGCCTGATAGATGGCCGAGCGTGAGCGATCATATTTACTTACAAGGGTTTCCATAGGTACTCCCTTTTCAAAATCGTCGTGAATCTTTTCTTTGGTTTCCCAATCGAGCCTGCCGGTACGCACCGGAAAAATAGCCCGATCGGGAAATTGTCGATCATGGTTTTTGATCGTGTAGCGCACCGCTTCCACCGACCGACCTAGTTTGTTGGCAATTCGTTTACAAACTTCGGTCAGGTCGCCCCCCGCACGAGCCAAGCGGTTCGCACGGTACAGGATGCGGAGCTTTTCTTTGTTGTCTAACCGGCTAAAATCGGACGCACGCGAGACAATCTCGGCGTTTTCTTCTCGGAATTTCTCGACCACAGATCGGGGGAAACCCAACTGTCGTCGTCCATTCACGATAATCCTTCGTGGGAGAAGCCCACGCGCTTTCCAGCGGGTGATCGTTTTGCTGGAGACGTTAAAAAGCCTGCTGACATCTTCCAGACTCAGAAGGGCTTCGACTTCTTGGGTTACCGGTCGGGCCGGCAACGATTTCTCCAGAGCATGGATGATTAATTCCAAGTCGTGGGAGAGGTCCACGCCCGAAATCAAAAGGTCACCCAGAATTTCGGGTCGATACTCTGTGAGTCGATAACAAACAAACTGATAGGGGTAATATCGTTTGGGTTCGATCTCCCCTAACAAACGGATCGCCCGTCCTAATTGCTCTTCCCGTTTGGGCGCGGGGGCAAATCGAACCTGTTGATCCGTTAGTTCCTTTAATGCTGGTATTCTGAAGCTCACCGAAACCGCCTCCGACCTCACTCAAGGTTATTCGCAGACATGGTATCGGTATTGCAACTCTTTCGCAAATACCTACCAAATAAGGGTTTACTCTCCTAACTCTCAACAACCCCAGCCTTTTGAACCTCCATTCTCCGTTCCGCTCAGGCTGGCTCACTTGTTGTTGACGGTGTTTTTCAAAGCGAAAAGCGTGCCAAGTGTCTTTTTTCTCCTCCCTTTGATAGGTACTTGACTTAGGTTTATTCCTTAAAGGTTTATATCATTTGAACTTGCAACTCTTTTTTCAAGCCTCCCATTTCTTTCTCATTCCTTGACTTCTGTTCTCGGCAGAATTCTCTTCCCTTTTGGTGTATGATTTTGCAAGTATCGCCTTGGATTCGGGTAGATTTTTCTACTAAACCTAAAATCTGCCTAAGCCTTTGTCTCAACTTAATCGGCTCTCTTTACCATAGAGACGAAACTTTACTCCAAGGTTACCTTATTTACGATTTAGTAACCCCTAAAATAATACAATTAACCTTGAATCTCCCCTATTTTGAGTCCTTTCATGCGTCGGACGATTCCTCTCTTGTTGCCTGCCCTTATTTTTTTCACCTCGATTTTGCCTCTTCGGGGGCAAGAGCCGATTCTTTTGCTTGAAAAACCCGATACAAAGCTCGAGTTCCATATCGAGGCAGACTCGACCTCTAGTGGCGAAATTCTGGTTCCTCTTGAAGAGGGAAAGCCTCCGGTGAAGCAACTGATTTCTGGGGCGGCTCGTTACGTTTATAACGAGCGGATTTTACCAGTGGACCCCAAAGCGGCCGAAGTTCGGACCATCCGCCTTTACAGTAAGTACGATCTCAAACGGAGTATTGGGGATGTTCGTCAGGAAATTTCTTTGCGCCCCGAAGTTAAACGATTAGTCCTCTTGAAAAAAGGGACAGCCAAAATCCCATTCTCGCCCGATGGTCCTCTCAGTTGGGGAGAAATCGATCTGGTGCGGCGCGATCTTTTGCTTCCTGCCTTTGCTCACGTCTGTCCGACCACCCCCGTCAAACCCGGCGATACTTGGACCGTAGACGAGAAAACCACCCTAGAAATTTCAGGACTTATGGAACTCAATAAAGGTTCGCAGTTAACGGCAAAATTTGAGAACCTTGTCCGCTCGGGAACCAAAGAAATTGCGACCCTTTCCATCAAGGGGACCCTGTTAGGTCAAAACGAAGATGGCCCCAGTCAACAAAAATTGGATATTGTTTTGAGTATTGATGTCAACAAGAGGTTCATCAACTTCATTGAAATCAAGGGGATCGAAAACCCTTTGGATGATAAAGGCAAATCTCAAGGGACCATCGAAGGAAAGTTTACCCTCACGCGGACCATTGAAAACTCGCCGATCTTACCCGATGAAAAATTGTCTTTGCTCAAGCTGGAACCCGATGATGAAAATACTTTGCTTCTCTCGGAAGATGAAATTCCGGGTATTCGCTTTATCCATTCTCGTCGTTGGCGATTAGGCCGGACCACCGGTCGGCAAATCACCCTCGATGAACTGGGGGGGCGAGGCGGTATTTTGCTTACCTTAGAAACGGCCGATCGGGTTCCCACCGCTCGGGCCTTTCTCGAAGAAGCCAAAAAGGAACTTCAAGATCGGAAAGCCAAAATTCTTCTTGAAGGAAAGATCGAAAAGATCAACGATCAACTCGAACGGTTTACCCTCGATACCGAAATCAGCGATCGTAAAATACGTCTCCACTATTATTTGATTCGGCAGGCTAACGGTGGAGCGACACTGGTGGCGAGTTGTTCCAGTGATGATAAAACCGGTCTGGGAGCGGAGGTGGAAAAGATCGCCAAAAGTTTCACGATCACGAAAAAGATCACGGGGAAAAAGTGAACGAACCGAGAAAAAGTGAGTGAGACGGGGAAACGCAAGGGGAAGGGGAGGTAGGCTTCTTTTTTATTCGTCCATTCCGATGGGGATTTTTCGGCGGGCCCTTTTGATAGCCTTTTCGATCAGCTGCTGCACTCGTTGTTTACTCACCGATTGATACTCGCCAATCTCCTGAAGGGTCAACCCGTCCGAATAATAAAGACGGAGCATCTCGAACCATCGGGGGGGTAAATGTCTTCTCACTAAGACGAGAAGCTCGTTGGAGTTCATTTGTTCATCGATTTCGTTGGTGTGAGGATCGGGGGCCTCGTAAAGATATTGCCCTTCCTCTTCCGCAGATAAGAAGCGGTAAGAAATGTTTCTGCGGGAACGACGCCAAACCCCGACCATTTGCGATAAACGATGTCGAATCACCATAGTGGCATAAGCCCCAAAGGGAACCCCACGATTTTGATCGAACCGACCGGCCGCATAGCTGAGGGCATAAAGGGCCTCGGCCCGTAGTTCTTCCATCGGAATGTCGCGGGCCTTTTGCTGATGATGGTTTCGAGCCAAGGAATGAGCTAAGCCGGTAAACTGGGTCACACGCTGACGGGCCTCTTCATCTAACGGGCACAACCCCCGCCGACGGGGAATCGGTGTGGCAGGCTTAGCAGATTCCGATTCCGATTCGCACAATCCCCGCCGAGGGGCGATCGGTGGGTGGTTGGGAGTTTTGTGTTGCGGGGCCTTGGTTAAAATCGGTTTAATCGCTGACATCACCATGTGGAATGATCCTCCTCGGGCATATAAGACAAGATAGTGTACATGTGTACAGTTTCAACCCGAGTCGGCTCAAATATCTCCCCCTTTTTTTCAGAACCTTTGTAATAATCGATATTTTTTCGAGTTCCGATTCCGAAGGAACCCAGTTTGGGGGCGAAATCCCTATACTCACTTTTACGAATCTTTTCCATTTAGGTAGTTTCATGGCACGAACACACTCCAACTCAGACCAAACGAAGCAGATTCTCAACCTGTTGGACAAACTTCCCAAACCGCTTCAGTTCTTCCTTTTTTTAATGGGGGTAGCGGCATTTATTTTTGTGGCCCTGAGTGGTTGCCCTGCCACAAGTCCGAAAAGTAAACCCACAGGGGGATACCTCAACGACGGTAAGGAACTTGAGGTGAGTTTCTGTTCTTGGAATGTTGAAAACTTTTATGATGATAAGGATGATGAAACCAACCATGATGAATCGGAAAATTTCTTTGCGAATAAACCCGAGATGTTCGCCAAAAAGGTGGATCGGCTCTCGGACGGTTTATTGATGATGAACGGCGGGGTAGGCCCAGATATTATGGCCTTGGTCGAGGTAGAGAGTTTACGTTGTTTGGAAGTGTTGATGGATAAACTCAACGAAAAGCTCGCTGCCAAGGGGCACGCCGACCGGAAATACCAACACATTCTTTTCAAAGGGGATAATACGGGGCGGCGTTTTGCGCCGGGGATCATCACGCGGTTACCGGTCATTGCCGACAAAACGAAAAAGGTAGGCTCTCGGGCCAACGGGCGGATGCTGCGGGGATCGGTCCTCGTCAATGATCATGAATTGATTATTATTGCTGCTCACTTTACAAGCCGTGTTACCGATGATTCCGGTGACGGCAAACGCCGGATGAGTTATGCGAACGATTGCTATGGCGAGTTTAATCGAATTTTTCAGGCCGACCCCGATGCCGATGTGCTTATTTGTGGGGATATGAACGACGAATTTTCAGATAAATCGATCCAAGAGGGGTTACGCGCCACCAATGAGGTTTCCGTTTGCCTAGAGGCAAAAGAAACGCCTCGCCTGTTGGCACTCTTTGCGGACCTTAGTAAGAATGATCCTCCAGGAACCATTTTCGGCAAAGGGAAATTCAGTACCTTCGACCATATTTTCTTTTCGCGGGGGTTATTAGATAGTAAAGGATGGAGCGGCGATCCAAAGACCGCCGAGGTCTTTGCACCGAAGGAATTCCGCTTCCGAGGGAAAGGCCCCTTCCGCTTTGGTGATGGCCAAGGGGATACCGGCTATAGCGATCATTTTCCGGTCTTGTGTAAGCTCAAGGTGGCAGCGAAGTCGGACAAATAGTTGGTGTTTCCCCATCCTGATGGGCGGGCTTTAATTGAATCAGTTCAAGCGGGAGGGATGTGTTGGGGGTGGTTTGATTGAGTCAATTCAAGCAAGATATGTTGAGGTTGGTTGAGTCAATTCAAGCGAGCAGCGAAGTCGGATAAATCGAGCAAGCTATTCACATGAGGGAATTTTCTGATAATTCCGAAAGCAAGTAGGGATTGTGCGGACTTTGGAACTAAGTGCAAAATTGTAGCTTTTGGCGAAGCCCTCTTTTCAAACAACAACACTTTTCGAGAAAAGCCCCGATTGTAGAAGATACTTTTTGAGAGAACGAAAAGGGGTTGTGCTGGGAGGTCAAACCCGCTGTAACTAGTTATCGGACAGGACGATTCGACCCCGTTCTTGGTGAGTTTGCAACATGAGTCATTCTTTCAAATTTTCCAGAAGAAATACAAAAATCGACGTTTCGAGTGTTTTGGCGCGCACGATGCATTTAGCTGTTGCATCGGGAAACTTCTAAAGGCTTGTTACGATAGATTCATCTGTTCGCTTTCGCAACCAGCAGGCAGCAAGATGAGGCAAAATCGAAAAAGAGCCTTGGAAGATTCTGACGAAGTTAGGGGTACTTGGCGTTCTCCGTGGCGAGATATGCTCTGATCTCCGTTCAGAGAGTCGATTTTGGCAAGGATCGAGTGTCTGAAACCAGAGAGGCCCCGCAAGAAGCGAACAACCAGAAATAAGGCGAGGTATCACCACAATGGGCGGATTTATGAAACGAGAACAGTTGCTTCTTAAATTCTTTGGTGTAAACTCTTTAGAACCTGATACTAACTCTACTCAAAAAACGAAACGATCCCGTATGACACCTAGTCCGGCTCGTCGGCCTCATCGACGTTTAACTTCCCCCCGTAAGATAAAACCTGCGGAGCGTTTTACACCCTCGGAAACCGAACCCATGATTTCTGAAAAAGTGTTAAAAGCTCAGGCGGCCATTCTCAGCGGAAAATACGATTCCCCCGAAATCCTTTGCACCGCATTGGAACGCCTGTTGGAATGCCTTGAAGCATCGGAATCGTAACGACTTCACCTTGGTTTCCAACAGGAAGAACCTTGGGGAAAGTGGAGAATGGAAAGTAGAAAGTGGAAAATGGAAAATGAGATAGATGATAGGGAGAATGGAGAGTAGAGAGGGATAATGGATAATGGGTTGAATTTCGGTTTCGATTGACCGAAACTGTTGGGATGGAAAACCTTTCGGTGAGCAGGCCGATGTTCACTTGGCCCACGCCAAAATTCAAGTCACGAATTTCACTGATCAAAAACCTTTGTGTCTGTCAGCGAATTTTTACTCCTTTTCTCGTGAGATTTACCGATGAAATCCCTATTTCCCGCACAATTCTTTGTAGCGAATTGACCTGAAAAGGTTACAATACTAAGAAGACACTCGCCGGTAGATATTCCCTGTCATGGAGACTCACCTATGCACAGCCCCTTTCCGGGAATGG
>CAZFDX010000853.1:0-2838 GCA_964518325.1 uncultured Alcaligenaceae bacterium
GTGGTGTGCTTCAAATGTTCTATTTGTACGCCATGCTAGTTAAGATAAATTGATTGATGATATTACTTGTTCACCTACCTACGACTCGTCTTAACAGACGATCCGACCCTCCTGCGCTTTCATAAACCACCCACTATACACACTTCCCTCAGGGGAGTCGCCCCCCGCTCCACCTTTCTTGCAGTGAATCATGGAATCAACTTCGTGACTCACACACACACTTCCTCTCCTTCTAATGTTGTAGGGTTGCTGCGAGACATTCTTCTTGCGAGGGGGGTGAACCTCGATGAGATATTCCTACTCTTAAGCACTAAGGGGAGGTCGTTGGTTATCTGGACAAAATCGGCTTCTTGGAATCACCGAGCAGCTTCTGCGAGGCTCGGCTCTGATCGGCCAGATCGAAGCCGCCGATCGTTCGACTCGATCAACTGTCACGGCCTCCCCGTTTTTTTCTCAGTGTGATTTCGAGGGCAATCACATGAATCGTTTCATCATTATCAAAGAAACCCACCGAGGCTTATGGTACGAAGATGGCGTTTTGGTTCGTGTCCTTGGCGCGGGTCGATATAAACTACCCCGATGGCGTTTATTTCGTCGCAAGCCTATTGTGGAAGTGGTTCTCGTCGATATGCGTGCCCGAGAATTGACCATCAAAGGACAAGAAATCCTCACTTCCGATAAGGTCGCAGTGCGGGTCAACATATTGGTTCAATTCAACGTGACCGATCCGAAATTGGCTCATCAGGCGGTTGCCAATTACGAGGATCGACTTTATTCCGATGTGCAATTGGCAGCACGAAGATCGTTGGCGGCCATGTCCTTGGAAGAGATTCTGACGAACCGTCATCGTCTCAGTGGTGATATTTTGCAAGATGTGAAAGAGACGGCAGCCGGTTACGGAGTGTCCATCACGCGGGCGGATGTGAAAGATTTGATGTTCCCTGGCAATCTGCAAGAAATCATGAATAAGGTGCTGGCCGCCGAACGCACCAGCCAAGCGCAACTGGTCGAAGCTCGGACTCGCGCCGAGGTGCAGCGGATCGAAGCCCAAACGAAATCGGCCACGGCTAAAATGCAAGCCGAAACCGAAGCCGAGAGCATTCGGCTAAAGGCCAAAGCCGAAGCCGAAGCGATCAGCCTGAAGGTGGCTGCAGAACGTCAAGCCGCTGAAGATCGGGCACAACTGGCCGAGGTCTATGGGCGTCATCCGGTCATGCTGAAGCTCGACGAATTAGCTGCCTTAAGTGCTATGGCTCAAAATGCTAATGCCCGCATCTATTTGAATTTCCCCAATAAGCCCGACGAGACCTCCAACTAAAAAATTCACCGGATACGGCATTATCAACAAGGATAATTTTATCTGATGCTCATCAGAACAATTCCCTCTCATGTGAATCAGAATAATTCCCTCTCAACCGTAACTCAGCCCAATGAAAAATCCTTCCCTTTCACTCAATGAAAAATCATCTTCTCTAGCCCGATTCGCTGTGAATTTGCCTGAGGATCGATCACGAAGGGGTTGATCGCAGATATAATTGGCATCACGTTATTATCCCCTCTCAAGTCGGAGAATCGCATGACCTCCCACCTAATCCGCGTTACCCTCTGTCTGTTAGTCGGTTGCACGATCCTGATCGAAGCCGCAGAACCACTCGAAAGCACCACCGAGACTCCTTGGAAATCGAACAAACCCATCGGCACGGTTGACAAACAGTTGTATCGCAAACGATCCAACCCCAATCAGGCCCCATTAGTTTCGGTGGCGTATGTTGGACCCAAACTCGAAAAGCGGGAGATATTCGCTGAGGAAACCGAAAGCGATGTGGCCGATAATGTGCGTGCCCGTTGGTCAACCGATAATGGAGAATCGTGGAGCGAATTTAAGAAAGTGGTTCCATCAACTAAAAAAATCGTCAAAGGGGTTGTTGTTCACGAAAGCGAAGGCACTTGTGAGTATGATCCCGCCTCGGGTTGGCTCGTTCAGTTGTGGCTTCGTCAAGTTCAAGAAGGAAATCTCTGGCATAATCATACCTATGTCCGCTATTCCAAGGATCGAGGAGAAACTTGGACGGTCCCGCAACTTCTCCGGTACGAAGAGAAAGGGGCGGATTATGATCCGGCCGATCCACTCAAGGCAACGTTCCTCAATCACAACGAGGGGTATTTCGGCAACAACATTCTTCGGCGAAAAGATGGAACCTTAGTCACCGTGTTGGCGCATGCGAACTCGAAGCGGGATGAGAAAAACAACCAAAGGCCTTGGCGGATGGGTTCGGAATTATTCACGGGGAAATGGAATGCCGAAAAGAAGGAATACGAATGGCGAGCCGGTGCCCATGTCGATGTCACCCCCGATGAATCATCACGGGGGTTGATGGAACCCGAGGTGGCCGAATTAAGCGATGGCCGACTCTTGGTCGTGTGGCGTGGCTCCAGCTCGAAACTGGCAGGGCACAAGTTTTTCAGCATCTCAAAAGACAACGGCAAATCCCTGAGTCCCCCTGCCGTGTGGAAGTATGACGATGGCAAGGCGTTTTATTCTCCTTCGTCTTATCATCGAATGATTCGCCATAGTGTTACGGGCCAACTCTATTGGCTGGGCAACATCACGGATAAAAAACCCTTAGGTAATTCGCCCCGTTATCCACTGGTCATCGCTCAAGTTGATGACAAAACAGGTCTCCTGATGAAATCGACCGTGACCTTAATTGATGATCGTAAAGAAGGACAAGGCGACATCCAGTTCTCGAACTTTTCTTTGCTGGAAGATCGAAAAACACACCATTTGGAACTCTACCTCACCACCTATGGCGAGGACCCTAACCCAAGGAAGTGGAC
>CAZFDX010000854.1:0-7197 GCA_964518325.1 uncultured Alcaligenaceae bacterium
GAAACAAAACATCCCCGAGGCCAACAATCTATTCCGACGAGCGATGGAATATAAAGGTCGCGGCGGAGATATTCCTTTGGATGATCAACGTCGAGCCGAGATTTTACTGCATCAGATTTTGACGAAATATCCCGAATCGGACAAGATCGCAGAGGTGGCATATCACCTCGGGGATATTTACGAAAACTATAAGCCGCAACCGCAATATCACCGAGCGGCTGCCTATTTTGAAAGGTCCTTCCAGTGGAATAAATCATCGAGTACCGATGCCCGAATTCGAGCGGCTCGCTTGTACGACTATCAGATTCAATCGCGAGATAAAGCCAAAGAGCTATACAAAGCCGTCATGAATCACGATACCGAACCAAAACGAGTTCAAGAAGCGGAAAAGCGTCTGCGCGAACTGAGCCTCGGCCGCACACGATAAGCCCTCTCCGGTGAAAGCAGGCCCTTCCGGTGGATATTTCCTTTCCGATCACACGTCTGGAATGTCTACAAAACGCTATGACGAAGATCGGGCCTTAAAAGGCCCTTATGAAGATGGGGGCTTACCGATTCGATACAACAACTCGGCATTCAGGAATTCTTTCGCTGGCGGGTAAAATTCCATGTCCGTTGTGACTCTCCAAATCAAAGTGAAACCACGAGCCAAAACTTCATCTCTCGAGCAGTTGAAGGATGGAACTTGGGTCGCACGGTTGAAGTCGCCCCCCGTAGATGGCAAAGCCAACGAAGAACTCGTGATGTTGATCGCAAATCACTTTCGTTGCCGCTCTACCGATGTCCTCATCAAAGCGGGAGCGGCAAGCCGTACGAAACTCGTCCAAGTCCACACCCCCTAATGCCGTGCGTACTTCGGTCGCATCGACTCCAACAATCGGGCCGATGCAACCACTTTTCGACTGGGTTCCGCTGACAATTCACAATGAAACAATCAACTCCATCGTAAAAAGTATTCCGAACGAGATTGCACTTGCGGGCGGAAAATGTTAGACAATCAATTGGATGTTTAAGGACCCATCAGGATTGTAATGCCCTTCCCAAAATCCCTGTACTTAACTTCCTGCACAAAACGGGGCGTGGTTGAACCGTATCGTTTGCGGTTTCGCTGCCACAGTGTGCTTACTATTTCTCTATTTCCTTCATGGAATTGTTATGGCCAAAAAACCGATCAAATGTGTCAAGAACAAAAAACACCTCAGCTCGTTTCACGATCTGATGGAATTTAACCGGTACCCGTTTGCCAGAGAACGAACCAAAACCGATGAAGATTGGGGCATGGGGAACATCTCGCAACGGGCGGTCGCGTACTCATGCGGGCACCTGACGCTCGGCAAACAATCGTTGAATCATCTTCACGATCCCGATGAGTTTGCACTCTGCAAGCAACGGACAGATGAACTCGTGCAACGGCTCCAAAGTTTCACCCTAGGCGAAGGGGCACGACTGCACCCCTTCTTCGCGGTGGCTGTGCTTGGTGAACCAATTGCGACGGAGGTGAACGAAGAACTCGTTCGGCACATTTTTGGTGGCACGCTCTACCCCGATTTGCTGTTTTCTCTCACGCGATTGGTCCCTCATCCGCCACAGCCCAAAAAACGTCGCACCCCACCTCAAGGACGTTGGCCGAACCCCTTAGGGATGTATATGAATTTGGATGATCTTCCCGACCCCAATGCGGATATCGGAACGCAACAGATTGCCGTTTGGGATGAATTCGCCGATTGGTTTACTTCGCTTCCTGAATTAACGGCTCATACCTGTGTGGGGATGGGATATAGTGATGCAGACCCCGGCCCTTTGAAACCTCGCTTATTGCTGGCATTAACTCCTGCGGGAAGCGTTGTTGGAGTGATCGGCTACGAAGTCCATGCATGAACCCCATGCGTGAACCCCATGTATGAACCTGAAAGTCTCACCCTCAAGAAATCTCGGCCTAGCCAAATTCTCTGCCATCAAGGGCCACAGCAACGGTGACACATTCAAGCAATCCGTTCCGAGAATTTCGTCCCTTGTGGGGAGAATGAAGCCTCGTCTCAATAGGAGATGATTTATCAAAGTATCGTCATAAATAAATATGTTGATGCTCATATATGTTGATACACTATCTTATCTCCAAAAAGGGATCATGCTAGAGCATCATTTCGCAAGCCGACTGAGAAGGGATCACGCGATGCCAACGCTCATTTCGCAGAGGGTCGAAGAAGGGGGCATTCCGGCAGGAATTTCGCAGGCTGAGCGAGAGGCCGATCACAAATCGATTTTGCTCGAAAAATCGCTTCAACTCAAAATGGCCTTGATGACTTCTCCATGATCGATGTCCAAGCGTTTGCGCCCGGGCACTTCGAGCTTGCGAGAATCTAACCCCATTAGATGCAGAACCGTTGCATGAATATCGGTGACATAATGACGATCCTCAACGGCATGGAAGCCGAGTTCGTCGGTGGCGCCGTGAGCGATACCTCCTTTAATCCCTGCACCGGCCAACCAAGCGGAAAAGCCATACGGGTGATGATCGCGTCCATCGACCCCTTCGGAACCAGGCGTTCGTCCGAACTCGGTTCCCCACACCACGAGGGTTTGCTCGAACAGACCGGTCCGCTTCAAATCCTTGAGTAAGCCGGCTATTGGTTGATCGACCTGCGCACATAGACCGGTATGGTTATTCTTCAATCCTCCGTGAGCATCCCACGCACCGGCCCCACCATTCGAGCCGTGAAAAATTTGGACAAAACGCACCCCTTTTTCCACCAAGCGACGGGCCGCTAAACAGTGTTTCCCAAAAGTATCGGTCGGCTGTTTTCCAATTCCGTAAAGTTCCAGCGTCGCTTTGGTCTCTTTCGAGAAATCGACAATCTCGGGGACGGCCGTCTGCATCCGAAATGCTAATTCATACGATTTGATGCGGGCACGCAAAGCAGGGTCCTGAGGATATTCGATCCCAGAAAGTTGGTTGAGTTTGCCTAACAGGTCAAATTCGGCCTTTTGTTCTTCCAACGATTTGTCGGCAGGGGGTTTGGCGAAGGGGAGCGGGTTTTTCGGATCGATATTCAAACGAACACCCGCATGTTCCGGCCCCAGATAGTTACTGCCGTGACCATGCGCTCCCCCACAGCAGTCCGCCAAAGGGGTTCCTATGACCACATACTGCGGTAGATTTTCGTTGAGTGTGCCGGCTCCGTAATGAATCCAAGAACCAATCGTCGGGAAAGGGCCTTCGAGAGCATGACGACCGGTATGAAATTGGAGTTGCGCACCGTGATCGTTATCGGTTGTCCAAAGCGAACGGACTATCGCAAGGTCATCGGCACATTCACCAACATGAGGGAACCAATCGGAAATTTCCAAGCCCGATTGGCCTCGTTTTTTGAACCCTGTTTGCAGCCCAAAAATTTTCGGTTGCACCTTATGCCGACCTGCCACAAATTCGCGGAGATTTTTCTTCAGATAAGGCGATTCTAAAGCGGCCTTATGGGGAGACTCGGCGATCGTTTTTCCTGCGTATTTCGTGAGTTCCGGTTTCGGGTCGAACGACTCCATATGAGAGGTTCCCCCGACCATGAATAGCCAAATGACACTTTTGGCCTTGGCTGCTTTGGCAGGGATTTCTTTTTTCTCAATACCCTTGGCCTGCCCCTCATGACACATCAGGGCACCAAGGGCCATACCGGTGAATCCCATTCCTACGTCAGCTAAGAAAGAGCGGCGGGTCTGCATCTTAGGGTTCTCAAAAGGGGCCAAGTTGGTGAGACTATTAGCTTAGCAAAAAATCCCTGTTTATGAAAGCACAAAGGGAGAGACTTCGACGGAACGGCACCTGAAATTTGTGATGCCTAGCGTGATGCTAAGCGGCAAAACCGATCTCAGTTCAACAAAAGGAAGCCACCCAATCGATCAAGCCCTATCGCGATCGAATTCTATTACGATCAAACTCGATCCCACTCACACACTCAAGCCCAATCACACTCTATTCCGAATAGGGCCTATCTCGATCGAATTCTATCCCGATTAGGGCCTATTTCGATCGAACCATATCAAGAAATTGCTCAAGAAACTGAGCAGGGCGGGAGCTTATTCTTTGGGAACCTCAACCCAGAACCACCCCCGAAGGTCATCCTCGCGATAGCCGGTTGCTTGATCCTTCGGGTAGCGCTGGGTCAAAATCTCACGAACGTCCGGCTGAATTTGTTCGGGTGAGCCATGACAGGTTAAGCATTGTGCCTTCAGTCGAATGGGTAATAAACAGGCCAAGCGTCCATCACGATGGGCCAGAAAAGTAGGCTTGGTCGGTTGTTGTTCGATTCGCGATTGGGCCCACGCGGGAGGGGCATTAGCAGGATTACGCAATTTCGTCGAGGTGCGGCCGATCTTGACATGAAATTCCTTAGCGACGGCCTCGGCTAATTGAGGGGCCTCGGCTTGACAAATCGGAATCGCTTTGGCGGCCCCCTCCGCTTGAATGACCTGAGTTAGTCTTGCCATCAAACGAGAGAACAAGGCCTCTCGGGCGGCCACGGCCTGTTGCTGCTGTTTTTTTTGCGTGTCCGAAAGTTGTTCCTCCAACACATCAAGCCATTCTGTTTCCGTGATAGTGGACGAAGAAGAGCAACCCACCAAACAAATGGTCGTCGCTAAAACCCCAAAGGCCGCTTTCCGAAACATAACCTATGTCCTCTTGATTAGGTAATTCCCCACATTACATAGAGCGAATGAACCTACCGACGTTACATAGAAATAATGAACTTATTCCCATTACATTAAGACCGCGTTCTTTTGGCACCAGACGCCGTGAGATTTGGTGCGACCTATAATTCTGTTGGATAATCCCTAGGATGCCCCCGTTCTTTTGGCACGGCAGATTTTCTGGCAACCGATAGTGCAATTTTGGGGGCCAAGATGTAAGCTATTCTCTTCTCGGTTGCCCAAATGATTTCGGATAACTCCAAACGTGGTGAGGTGCGGATGACTCCAATGATGCAGCAATACTGGGAGGCCAAACAGAAGCATCCCGGCATGATCTTGCTGTTCCGCATGGGAGATTTTTTCGAGTGTTTTGAAGAAGATGCCGAACTGATTGCTCGGGTTCTTGGCGTGCAGCTCACCTCGCGAGATGGCAATATCCCGATGGCCGGTGTGCCCGCCAAAGCGGTGGATGTTTATCTGCAAAAATTGCTTCATGCAGGTCACCGAGTGGCCGTGTGCGATCAGGTCGAAGATGCCTCACAGGCCAAGGGGTTGGTTCGACGCGAAGTCACCCGAATTGTGACCCCTGGAACCGTCACCGAAGATGAGCTTCTCGATCCGGTGCGGCCGAATTTGCTCGTGGCATTGGTACCGACCAAAGGTTTGTATGGTTTGGCTTGGGTGGAAGCCACCACAGGGGACCTTGTGGCGATGGATGTCGCCGCTGAGCGTGTGGGGGATGAACTGGCGCGACTTTCCCCTGCGGAATTGATCCTTCCGGAAAATCAATTCGATGCGCTTCCGGAACGCATCCGCGCTAGCCTACCAAGTTCCGTGACCCGTCGCCCAGATTGGACGTTTGAAACACAATCGGCCCGCTCGTTTCTCAAAGAGCGTTTCGGAGTCATGACCGTCACGGGTTTTGGCTTCGACGATCAACAACCGGCCGTCACCGCAGCTGGGGCACTTTTGGCTTATTTGAAAGAAACGCTCAAAGCGAGTTTGGCTCATATTCGGCCGTTGCGGCCTTATAATCCTTCCAAACATCTCATTCTCGATGAAACCACCCGTCGCAGCTTAGAGCTGATCCGCACTCTTCGTGAAGGAGAACGGCAAGGTTCGCTGCTCAGCATGATCGATCGCACGGTCACCTCGATGGGCGCCCGTTGCCTGCATGAAGCGCTATTGGCTCCGCTGGGTGAAATCGCAGCCATCGAGGGGCGTTTAGATGCCGTAGAAGAATGGGTCAACGATCCGGCGTTTCGGAATGAACTGCGGGAACTTTTGGGCGAAATTTTCGATCTGCAGCGCTTGGCGGCCCGTGCGAGTACCGCCCGTGCGAATCCTCGCGATCTGGCGGCGATTGCTAAGACCTTGCGGCAACTTCCCCGAATCAAAGCCAAAATTGCTGGTCGGAAATCCTCATTGATTCAATACCTCGAAAGGCAACTCGATTTGTGCCCCGACCTGCGTGAATTGCTCGATCGGGCTTTGGCAGATGAACCACCGACGGTTGTTAAAGAGGGGGGCGTGATTCGCGAGGGCTATTCCCCAGAATTGGACGAATTACGCGGCTTGGCCCGAGAGGGCAACGAATGGTTGGCTCGCTATCAGGCCCAAGAAATCACCCGCACGGGAATCCCGAATTTGAAGGTCGGTTACAATCAGGTTCATGGATATTTTATCGAAGTCACCAATTCCCATGCCGCGAAGGTCCCGCCCGATTATCAACGGCGGCAAACCCTTAAAGGGGCCGAACGCTACATCACTACCGAACTGAAAGAGTACGAAGAAAAGGTGCTGACCGCCCGAGAAAAAGCGTTGGCCCTCGAGGCCAGTCTGTTTGATCGATTGCGTGAAGATGTGGCCGCTTTTACCGATCGCATTTTGGGCACGGCCCAAGTTTTGGCTCATCTGGATTTCTTGGCGGGTCTGGCGGAATTGGCCAGCCAACGACGCTACGTCCGCCCGATGATGAGCGAGGCCCCCGTGCTGGAAATTCGTGACGGCCGGCATCCCGTTCTCGATCAAACTTTGCCCAGTGGCACCTTCGTGCCGAACGATGTGATTCTCTCTCCCGAGACGGGGCGGTTCTGGCTCATCACGGGGCCGAACATGGCGGGCAAATCGGTGCTTATCAAGCAGGCGGCCCTCATCACCTTGTTGGCTCATATCGGGAGCTTCGTACCGGCCCGCAGTGCCAAAATCGGCCTGACCGATCGCATCTTCACTCGGGTTGGTGCCAGCGATGAACTGCAACGGGGTTTAAGTACCTTTATGGTCGAAATGACCGAAGCCGCCAACATTTTGAACAATGCCACTGCCAAAAGCCTTGTCATCCTCGATGAAATTGGTCGGGGCACCAGCACCTACGATGGGGTTTCGCTGGCTTGGTCTATCTCCGAGTATCTTCATGATGAAATTGGCTGCCGTGCTATGTTCGCCACGCATTACCATGAATTGGCACAACTGGCTGAATCGTTAAACGGGTTACGCAACTACCATGTTCAAGTT
>CAZFDX010000855.1:0-9671 GCA_964518325.1 uncultured Alcaligenaceae bacterium
GATTGGTACGGTGTATGCTGCCCTTGGTTCCAAAGTGACTGTTGTGGAATTTACCGATGGGCTTTTGCCTACGGCCGATCGCGATTTGGTTAAGCCTTTGGAAACGAGAATGCGGCAACGATTCGAGGCGATCTACCTGAATACGAAGGTGGCTTCTTTGAACCCCACTCCCGAAGGAATCGTCGCGACCTTGGAAGGAAAGGATGTCCCTGCTCAGCTCACCTTTGATCGGGTGCTGGTTTCGGTGGGACGCCGTCCGAACAGTGCGGGGCTGGGGCTGGAAGCGGCCGGAGTGAATTTTACTGAACGGGGCTATATTCCTGTCGATTTGGCGCGGCGAACGAATGTCCCCCATATCTTCGCGATCGGGGATGTGGCAGAGGAACCGGGATTGGCCCACAAAGCGACTGCCGAAGCCAAGGTCGCTGTCGAAGCTCTGTTGGGCGAACCTTCTGTGTTTGAACCCCGTGCGATTCCTGCCGTCGTGTTTACCGATCCCGAGTTAGCGTGGTGTGGCCTAACCGAGCGAGAGGCCAACGAAAAAGGTATCCGCTACGAGAAAATGACGTTCCCTTGGGCGGCCAGTGGTCGAGCCACCACTTTGGGACGAAACGAAGGCTTAACGAAACTTTTGGTGGACCCCGGAACCCAGCGGATTCTCGGTGTCGGAATTGTCGGTGTGGGGGCAGGGGAAATGATCTCTGAAGGGGTCCTTGCCATTGAAATGGGCGCCGTAGCACGCGATGTGGCCGAAAGTATTCACCCGCATCCAACTCTTTCCGAAACCGTCATGGAAGGGGCTGAACTAGCCTTGGGGGGGGCCACCCATATCGCCAAACCGAAGAAAACCTCGAAGTAATTTTTGATGGATATTTTGACTCAAATTCTCGAGCGCAAACGTCAAGAGGTGGCCGAGGCGATCTCGAAGGTTCCTTTTGCTCAAATTCGTGAACTCGCCTATGCTCAACCACCGGTGCGAGATTTCACCGCAGCCTTGACCAAATCCGGTCTGCAAGTGATCGCAGAAATCAAAAAGGCCTCTCCCTCGGCAGGGCTGATCCGTTCGGATTTCGATCCGATTCAAATCGCTCAGCAGTATGAGAGGGGGGGGGCCGCCGCATTAAGCATCCTGACCGATCGGGATTTTTTCCAAGGGGACCTTCGTTTTATCTCCCAAGTGAAACCTTTCACCCAGCTACCCATTCTCCGAAAGGATTTCATCATCGATGAATATCAACTGTGGGAAGCCCTCGCCTTCGGGGCCGATGCGGTTCTCCTGATTGCAGAGGCTCTTCCGGGATCGCTTTTGGATGAATTGTACCAAGAAGCCTGCGACCTTGGTCTTCATGTTCTCGTAGAACTTCACGATGCCGAGCAACTGCCCCGAGTTCTTCAGTCTGGTGCCTCGTTGATCGGCATCAACAACCGAAACCTCAGAACCTTTCAAACCGATCTCATGCACACCATACGGTTAATGAACTCGATTCCAGCTGGGCGATCGGTGATTAGTGAAAGTGGGATTCGGAACCATCAGGATATGCTTTTGCTCGAACAAGCTGGGGTCACCGGAGTTCTGGTGGGCGAGTCCCTCATGAGACAAGAAAACCCCGAGCGTGCCTTACTGACACTTCGGGGGCAAATCATTTAGCGTTTCTGTATCCCGTCTTGCTCCACCTCTTGTCTCGCTTCACCCGCAAAAAGAAATCGCGACCGTATTGCAATCGCAAAAGCCGAAAGCCAATCTCGCTGCTGCCGATGATGAGCATTGCTTTCGATTGGACTTTGTTTTTGATCGAGTGTGAAGGGATTTAGAATCGATTAGCGAGGATTACCGAGGTTGCGGCAAAAAGCCGGGGGCTGTGGGAATATCATCCTCATGAATCGAGGGACCATTCGGAGCGTCCGATTCCTTCGGAGGTAACACGGGCTTCGAGAGGTCCGGTCCCTTCGTTTTATCGAACAAGGGAGGCAAACCTGGTGCGGGAGCAAAATTCGGTGCCGGTGCCGTCAGCGTGGGGTTTCCTGCCGGTGCCACCGGTGTGGTGTGGCTGACCGGTGTTCCCTCTGGGTTAGAAGGCCCCGTGGCCGGTGTGGTGGTCGAATTCGTTTGCGGGTTCGTTGTTGGTGTCGATGGCGTCGAGGGGGCCGTATTGCTCGGCATCGAGGGTGATCCTTCAACAATGATGTATTGCGGCCCTTGGGGCGTTTGAATGATCTGAATCTGCGGTTGTCCCGAAGCCGGCACGACCCCCGTTCCAGTGGGTTGCATCATTTGAGGAGCAACGACCGGTTGGGGGAGCATGTTCTGAGGATGTCCCACCGGTTGATATTGAGGCAACACGGGCACATATCCTTGTGGATACCCTTGAGGATAAGCGACAGGCTGCACGGGTTGCGGTTGATAGCCGACCGGAACCACAGCACCCCCCGAGCCATAGATCGGAGGCCCCATCGGGACGGGGCGTTGGGCAAGCCCCTGTGCGTTGGTACCTGTGGGAAGATTCATTCCCTGAGCGACATTGTTGAAGGCAGGTGAAGGGGGAACCGCCACTGCAGGGGGACCGCCTCCATAAATCGCACGATCGTTTGCCGGTGCGATCAAGGGGGTTCCGGGTGCCATGTGGCAGCCTGTGCTAAGCGATGTTAACAGGGCACACCCACTCACCCATAACAAGGGAGTGCGTACCAATCGACGAATGAACATATGTAAACCCTTGTATCAATTTCACGAAGGAAGTGTTACGTTAGCTCATGGAGCCGGTGCGACCCCTGGCACGGGGCCTAATCCTTTAGCAGGGGCCGGTTTCAATAACCCCGCAGCCTCTTCTTGTGCTGCCAACTCTTTAGGAAGTGGGAAGGCCGGCTCTTCGGGGAAGTATTGCGGATTATGTTTCAGATAACTCGGAGAGGGAAGGGTCATCCCTGCAATCCATGTTTGACATCCAATCGATAAGGTCAGGATACCCCCGAAACTCAGTACCAACATTCTTCGATAGATGGTTTTCATAGCAATTCCCTTTGCAATCGGTTTCGGAGCTTGCGAGCATCCGTGAACAGCCTGTCTGCAAAATCCGCATGTTCCTGATAGTGCATTTATCGAGTTCATGCGTCACAATTCATATATCCTGATCTATCGACACGAACGCGAACCGAGATTGAAAAAATTTAAGGTAAACCGCACGAATATCTTCATTCTGGTAGACAGGCATTGAATTGACTTGAAAAGAATGAGGATTTAGGATAATTGTGCAAGGAAGGGAATATGATGCCGCCGATACCAAAAATTTTTCGATTTGCCGATAAGAAATCGCTGCCACGCCTCCACCTTTATGGTGCCCTCCCAAACCGACCTTTGGTTCCCTTCGATTTTACGCAGGCCCTTGAAAATTTGTGTCAAGACATTGCGGAACGGTGTCCCGAGTTGGCACATATCGATACGAAGAAGATTCTCTTCACGCTCACTCGGGCACGAGTTCGGACCAAACACGGGCTACAAGCCAAGGTTATTCCTTTACGATTTGAGAATGGCCAACTCCGAGGGAAACTCCGAGGACGGTGGTATTACCCTCAAAGGTACATCGTCGGGGGACAAGAAATTTTTTACCATGTTTCGTTTTGTGTGCCCCGATTTATTGATAGTTCTTTCGAGCAAAAATTGATCACGGTAATCCACGAGTTATATCACATCTCTCCCGAGATGAATGGCGACATCCGTCGATTATCCGAGCATGGTCGTTATGCGATCCATTCTAAAAGTCAAAAAGCCTTCGATGCCAAAATGGCCGAATTTGCTGTGCAATACCTTCGGACTCGACCCGATCCTTCGATCCTCAAATTTCTCTATCATTCCTGGAGGGATTTTGAACTTCAATATGGCGGAATCATCGGGAATTTACTTGCAGTGCCCAAACTTATTCCTGCGAAATTAATGGAAGAGAATCCCAAAAAAAGGTCCTGATTCGGCTTAAATTTTCAAATTCAAACGCGGCCCCTTCTCGTGGGAGGTAACCTTGAAATGAATCGGCTCGAAACCCAAAGGGTCCTTTCCGAAATCACGAAGGGTTTGCGTGAAGGGGATATTCTCTTTGCCCGCATTCCCCGATACCTCTTCAAAAAAGTGGCAGAGGCCACCGCCAGTTGGACGAACCATGTGGGGATCGTGTTGAAAAAGGAGGGGCATTGGGTGGTTGCCGAAAGTGTGATTCCTTTAGTTCGATTGACCCCGTTAGAAAAATTCCTCAGCCGCAGTGAATCGGGTTATCTGTGCCAGAAGCGGCTTTGCTTTGAATTGACCGCGACACAACTCCAAGCGATCGATTCGGAAGTGCAAAAGCGGATCGGTACTCTCTACCATTTAGGCTTTAACTTCGACACTCGGCGGACCTTTTGCTCGAAACTGGTCTATGAGGTTTTTCAAAAGGCACTTGGGTTGGAAGTCGGGCAGATTCAACAATTTCGGGATTTGTTAGAAACGCACCCCAACCCGAGGCAGGCCAAACGATTTTGGTGGTGGTATTTTTTGGGATTCATTCCATGGGAACGCCGTTTCGTTTCCCCTGCCAATCAAATGAATGCAGGGATTCTCAACACGGTGTATCTAGGAAATCGGGTCAGGTCTCAGAAGAGGGAAATTAGCTCTTTTTAGCTCTTCTTCGGTTCCACCCAAAACGGGCTGAGCGCGAGAATCTTTTGGAGAATTTTTTCACGGTCCGGACCGGTTGCCGTCGACAGTTTCCATTTCAGTTTTTTCATTTTCACTTTACGATGGTATCGCCGTCTTAATTCTCTTTGTCGTTCCGACATCGTCAAAACCTCACAAATCCCAAAATACTGGTATGGATTCCAAAAAGATAGAATAGAACCGAAATGGAAACTGGACAGAGGATAACCCCATAACAATGAGAATTTTTCTTGCGAATAGGGCCTAGGCCCTAGGGCCGAGAGCATTGCTCCCCAAGCAAGGGGTTCAATGCTGGCCGATTCCTCGACCCCTTTGAAAACAATCAAGTTTTCGGAACATTCCCTATAGAGGGGGGATTTTCCGAGGGGCCCATCGTCGTGGGATCATAAGGGGGTGAGTCAGTGTGAGCGATTATCCAAGATGCTGGGATAATACAGTCTGGAGTAACACGAGAGACTATTTTCGTGGCTCTTTTTGGGGCAGAAAGGGTTCCAAAAAGTTTTCGATTTTATCGCTAGAAAGCGTGTAGCGCATGTGTTGAAGACGAGCTGTGCTGATTTTATTCTCCAACCAATTGAATTTCGATACCACATCATGAATCGAATTGATCGCCCGAGAGGTAGGCCCCTCAACGGTTCTGGCTTGGTTTTTCAATCGGCTTACGAAATCATTGTGAAATTTAGAAAGGGCTTTTTCCGGCCCAGATGCCGAAAGGTCGAACACTAACCCGCGATTCTCGAAGTTGAGTCCCAAAATCAGATATTCCAGCCCATATTCCCTTGGGTCGATCCATCCCCAAGAATGTTTGACACCGAAGATCATGAACATTTCGCGATGGGCCGCTTTGGGGGTATTGACGAAGCCACGGCCTATTGCGGTGGAAATACTCTCATCTTGGAATTTCGTGATTCGGGAGGTACATTTTTTCTGGATCGCCTCGATCACTTGGTCTTTGTTATTGGATAGAATCGCAACCGAGGGAGTATCGAACAAGGCAAAGTAGAATTTCACTTTCGGAGTTCGTTTGTATGTATACAGAATACCATTGTGGGAGTCCGTAGGTAGAACGACTTCCGAAGTGACCCCCGCTAAGGAAGAAAAGGCCTTGCGGGAATCATCGTCAACGAAATGATGCCCTTGTACGATCCAGAGGAAATTTTCATCCTCTATCGTGGAAGACATTTTGTCTTTTGTAGGTGCGAGGACGAGTGTCAAATTTTCGAGGGCGATCGATAAATCAATCCCTGCAATCTCCGACATCTCAGCAAACTGCTTGTTGATATAAGGAAGAAGATACTTCGCGCCGGGACTAATCGCAATATTTCTGAGGTTCAAATGGAGTATGCCAGTTGCCTGATCGGGACAGTATTTCGTAAAGGGTTCAATTGTCTCGGGTAGGAGGCGTTCTTTTTTAAGGGGCGCCTTCTTCGGTGGTTGTTGGCTTACGCTCGGTTTTTCAAGTTCCGGTTCGGCTGCCGCCGATTTCGGTGCTTTTTCTTTCTGTTCGTGGTTCCCCAGCAAAGAGAGAATTAGGATCAGCCCCACAATCAGTACCGATAGAGTTGCCAACAGGGCCAGCAGGATGAACAGCCAAGTTTTTTTCGGACGTCGATTCGCATTCTGTGGGGAAGCTGGGGCCTTCGTCTGGGTATTCGTAATAGGTGGGGGGGTACTTGTCTTGATCCCTTCCCGAAAGGTCGAGGGGCGAACCTTGGTTTTGCCCGTAGTTCGAGGTGTCTCTACAATCGGGGTAGAAGAGGGGACTTGTGCTTTGACGGCCTCGGTTGAGCGAAAATCGAACGGATCGCGGGGGGGGGCCGTTGTCACAGTACCCGAGCTATCACCTTCGACGGCTTCGGCCAACAGCACAGTGGAAGGGATGGTCGTATTTTCGCCCCGACAGAAAGGAGACAGGGCCTGCGCCAAGGCGGCTCCGGATTGGAAACGTTCTGATGGTTTCTTCGATAACAGGGTTTGAATGATCTGATCGACTTCGGTCGGGACATCAAACCGAATCAACTGCGAGGAACGGGGCGCATCCATCTGGTGGGACATCAATTTTTCCAGAGCGTTCCCATGAGGAAAAACGACTTCCCCCGTCACTAAATAAAAGAGGGTACAACCCAAGGAATACAGGTCCGATCGACCATCCACTAGAGAGGAGTTTTTGGCCTGTTCCGGCGACATATAATCGGGGGTTCCCACAACGGTCCCTGCCCGTGTCAGTTCGGTGACCGTAACGCCATCCTCTTCTTGGGCCATGGCACGAGCCAATCCCATATCCAAAATTTTGGCCTGACTGTCTGGCCCCACCGTTCCCGATGCCCCAACACTCACCAAGATATTCGACGGTTTAATATCGCGGTGAACAATCCCCATATCATGGGCATGTTGCAGCCCCAAGGCGGCCTGTCGAACCAAGGAACAGGCAGTGCCAATATCCAGTGGTCCACTTTCCTTAACCAGTTTGGAAAGGTCAGGCCCTTCGATATACTCCATGGCCAAGAAATAACGATCCCCGATCTGATCGGCATCGAAAACCCGAACGATATTGGGATGCGTCAACGAACTGGCTGCCTTCATCTCCCGTTGAAATCGCTTCAGGGCAATTTCATTCTTGAGTAACGATGCCTTCACAACCTTCAGGGCTACTAGGCGTTTCATACGGGTTTGAATCGCCTTGTAAACTTTGCCCATCCCCCCTTCGCCGAGCTTATCCACCACAACATAGGAACCAATCACTAATTCATGGGTGCGGTTCGCAAGAATTTTCTTGGCCTGATACAACGAGATAATTTTTTGCCGGACAAGGTGTTTGGCATACTCTTGAACGTCTTGAAATGAACTGGCAAACGAAATCGCCAGATTGGTTTGCTCGTCTGGCAATAGGGGTGTACTGCGAAGAGCAGCCACGAATGCCTCGACGGAACCAATCATAATAGACGTTTCCTAATTATGGAAGTAAAGGTACTGTCTATTGTGGAACAAAGGCCGCCTGAACGCAAGATGATTTCCAAGTTCTGACCGATTCCCTTTAACAACATAGTGGCAATCCAGTTACGATGGTTCATGAGACCCTATCGTTAACGTAAAATTCTAAAAAACTCCTTCAGACCTGAACGATAACCTTTGGCCTGAACAAAAATTTTCAGGCGGTCGCTGCGGGTATCGGTGAACCAAGCGATTCCAAACGATAACTTTTGGCCTGAACAAAGATTTTCAGGCTTAAGCGATCCTATGATTCTGGTCGGCGTTACCAGAACTTCCGCGAAGGAGGGAGGGCGGCACATTATGGGCCTAAACGATCCTATGATTCTGGTCGGCGTTACCTTTTACTTTAAGTGATTTCATGTAAAATAATTCCATGTTGACTGAACTTCCCCTGCTCGAAACTGAAAAACGTCGTGGTATCCTCGATGTTCCGGATGAAGAATTAGCAGCGTGGCTCGCACAACGAAACGAGAAGCCACTGAGAATCCGTCAGATTCGTCGCTGGATTTTGCACTCGCGGGCAACTTCCTTTGAACAGATGAGCGATTTGCCAAAACAGCTTCGAGAGGCGTTGGCCGAATCGTTCGTCGTTTTTTCATTAACTCCCTCGCGACACCTGATTTCAAAAGATCAGACCCATAAACTCCTTTTAGAAACGCAAGATAAGCGAACGATTGAATGTGTGCTGATTCAAGAAGAGCCACGGCGGACCGCCTGCATTAGTACCCAAGTGGGCTGCGGAATGGGGTGTGTGTTTTGTGCCAGTGGATTAAATGGGGTCGAGCGAAACCTCACGGCCGCCGAGATTTTGGAACAATTAGTCCAACTCCGGAATTTAACCCCCCCCCCCGAGGGGCGTCTCACGAACGTCGTGGTGATGGGGATGGGGGAACCGATGGCGAACCTCGAAAACCTTCTGGCGGCGCTCGAAATGGCTGGCCGACCCGACGGGTTGAATCTAGGGGCCAGACACATCACGATTTCCACCGTCGGGCTTCCTGCCAAAATGCGGAAACTGGCCGACACGGGGAAGCAATATCATTTAGCGGTATCTTTGCACGCTCCCAACGATGAGCTAAGAAGTAAAATTGTGCCGACCAATGACAAAACCGGTATCCCCGAAATTATGGCCGCCGCCGATTACTTTTTCGAGAAGACCGGCCGACAAGTGACCTACGAATACGTTTTGCTCGGACAATTAAACGATAGTCCGAAAGAAGCCCGAGAGCTGGCAAGCCTTGTGCAAGGCCGTGTGGCTCATGTCAACCTGATCCCTTTCAACGATGTCGAAGGCTTGCCGTGGAAAAGGCCAACGCAACAGGCGCAAACCGAGTTCATCAATATCCTGCGTCAAAGCGGGGTTTCCGTTAAGGTCCGAAAACGCAAAGGAAGTGATATTGACGCTGCCTGTGGGCAACTGCGGCGGAAAGTCGAACTCGAAAAAGCGGCGGCAGGCACTCACCGTACTTAAATATGGGACATTCATGCAAAAAGTTATCTATCAAGGAAGGAAAATCAAGGTCGCCATCGATGAATCGGTCAACAAGGATGGTCTGCTTATCAAAAGGGATATCATTCTTCATCCGGGCGCGGTGGTGATTTTACCCATCGTGGATGACGAGCATGTTTGTTTACTCAAGAACTACCGTTTTGTGATCGGGGAAACGCTTTGGGAAATTCCTGCAGGTACCCTTGAACCCAACGAGCCAATCGAAGTGGCTGCCAAGCGGGAACTTCAGGAAGAGACGGGCTACCACGCCCAAAAATGGACCTATCGGGGATATTTTTATGCTTCTCCCGGAGTGTTAGATGAAAAACTTCACCTCTTCTTTGCCGAGGGACTAACAAAGGGGCTTGCCACGCCCGAGGCCGACGAACAGCTCGAACCTGTGATTGTTCCCATCAAAACCGCGATTGAGATGATTTTGAATGGCTCGATCAGGGATGCGAAAACCGTTTCGGCCCTTCTGCTATGGGAGCATTATCGAAAAGCCTAGAG
>CAZFDX010000856.1:0-11503 GCA_964518325.1 uncultured Alcaligenaceae bacterium
AAGATCGTGTTGTATTGAGTGGTGTTGGGTTGACGATCATTAAGACCGCCATAGGAAAGCGCGTCGGGTGAAATTTTCCAAAGCCGTTTGATAGCCCGCATCGCATCGGGGCTAGTCCAGCTTTCTTTTTCTAATCGATACAACGAATGGTGATTGGTGGAAGATGTGGTATGGGTTGAGGTGAGGAAATCAGGGTGGGGGAGTTCCTCAACAATAAAATCGGTAGTGGCGTATTTGATTTTAATGTTTCTAGTCTAAAGGTATTAGCTAGATGAAAAAAAAAGGGGTTGAGAGTTGAACCCGAAACCGTCGCCCACTCAGCTTCGAATCCTACAACCTCTCAACCCCATCAGTGATTGTGATGATTAACATCACACTAGTACTATACCGGAGTTATGAAGAATCTTCAAGTACCCTATGCAAAAAAATGGGAAAAATTTTCCTTAGATTATTCCAATACTCGTCGGGCGGACACTAAAAAGTTATGGAATCATATGGAAATTAAGGACTTAGGAAATGAGTATTACTTCAGATAACCCTAGGGATTTTTTGGAAAAAGAATCTCGTTTTTGAGCGGATTCTCACTTAGGGAAGCGTCCGAGAGATCACGGAACCGCAAAAAATTCCACTCCTCTGGAAGGGCTTTCGGTTGCGATTTCGTTTCTCGGGGGGGCGGCACGGGTTTGATTAACGGCTCGGTCGGATTTCTGGGACGGGGAGGCGTTGGCAGTTGCGAAGCCAAGGTGGTCAATTCATGACATATCAACTGGAGCGTATCCGGATGGGTCGGAATCTCCCACTTAGAGCAAGTCGGTATTTTGTATGTTTCCCCAAGCTGATAGGGGGATCGGCCAAGCCAAGTATGGCCTCCTTGAATCGAGATCGTGCGAAATGTGTCTTGATCCTGCTTCATCGTGCAGCTGCGGGGGTCCAACAAAATAACTAAATCGATCGGTATTCCCAATTCGGTCGAACTTCGGGCCAAAGATTGAGCGCTTCCTGCACCACTATCAAACCCAATCACCACAAACCGAGCCGGACGGCACTCCCCATGAATGTAGCGAATCTTCTGGAGGAAGTACGATTCTTGATGCGAATGACCAAAGAAAGTCTTGGTGAATCCTTGCTTCCCCAAATAGTCCTTGACTCCACTTAAATTGCAATATCCCAGCGGATCGGGTCCATTGATTAAAAACACATAGATGCAATTCTTTGAGGCATCCGACACAAGATCGGTCTCTCGCCATTCCTCGGGGGAACATTTCGGAACAGGATGAGCAAAATGAAGGCAACCCGAGCAGAGCAGGGGAAAAAACGAGACTAAGGCAATTCGGGGGACTATGAATTTCATACCAAACAACCCCGTATGGGTAAGATACAAACGTTACAACCCCTTCCATCGAATCGACCGGAATAGATGGATCAGGCGAAGTGTGAAAAATCCAGAGATCAGGTGGGAATAGATAAGAAGTGTTCGGGTTGTTAAATCTGGATGATCTGGAGAATCCTTTTTTGGGATGAAATTTCTAAATCTTGGGTCACCTGAGGCGATTTCCCTTCGATATTCTTTTGAAAGAAAAAGGTTGTTCAAACGAATATCTAATAAGAACCCAAAGTGATGCCCCAAAAACGAACCATAGAATTTCGGCGCAAGATGGGACCGAAATGACGTTTCCAAGGGAAAGTTAGTAAAAATGGTTCGTGAATGGTACAAAACTTGCTTGGTTTTTTTCTGCCTCAAACTTGTGTCGCAAAATAAGACACGAGTCAACTGTTCCAAATCAACAAAAGAGGTGCATCATGGCTCGACGAGATGCCTTATTACGATTAAAGAAAAATTTATTGGCTCGACGTTCTGAATTAATGAAACGAATGGGGGGCGACCTCAACTCTCTTGGCACCGTCCATTCCGGTGGGGATGACCCCGCGGACGTGGCTTTCGATGCCTCGGCCGATGAGGTGACCTCATCGCTCGTGGAATTAGAAGGTCGAGAATTGAATCAAATAGAAAGAGCGTTACACCAATTGAAGCTCGGCACTTACGGGATTTGTGAGGGTTGCTCCTGCAAAATTCCCGTCGCCCGACTCAATGCTCTTCCTTACAGTACGATGTGTATCGAATGTCAGCGCAAAGCTGAGGACGATGAAGATTGGTCTCCGCGTAGCACCTCTTTGGGGTGGGGGGCGGTCCGAGATCAACGGAACGATAAAGAAGTGAATCTTCGCGATATTGACGTTTCTCAAAATTAATCGATCCTCGATCGTACTGAAACCATTAGGAATTTCGGCCCTCTGTCAAGGTAGCCCCATGACAGAGGGCCGCTGTGTTTTCGGGTAGCGATATGTTTTGAGAAATATCGGTATCGTTTGTGGATTGATGATTATCTGAATACGTCGGCGGTCTCGGTGGTGATGTCCCCCTATGACTGGCTGCACCGAGTTCGGTCGTGCTTTTGCAGGGGATGGAGTTCTTTGAGGGGATGGAGTTCTTTGAGGGGATTCTGTTTTCGGAAGGGGATCATTGACAGGCATCGAGCAGGCCGATTCCATTCGTGTTGTGATGATTCAATTCGTGTTGAAATGATTTATTTCACGTTGGGATTGTTGAGCGGACTGGCTTTGACGATTTCTTCCGCCAGTTTAGTTATCATCTCATGAGTCCATGTAAAAGAAACTTGTTCTCGTTTGCTATCGGTTGCTCGATCAAAGACATAGCATTCGAGTTGGACCTGATTGGTTCCGAACAATCGAATTTCATAATACCGAATCGAGGCATTCTGAGTCTGGGTGATTTCCGAGCGGAGAACGGCATGATTCAGATTTGGATCGCATTCGATGACCTGAATTTTATCAAGCCAACCATGCAGCGATTGGGCCAAGGTTGTTGCAAATCGAGAAAGATCGCCCTGAATCTGCGGTTCGCGAACAAAGGTTAAGCGGTGGATCGAACTGGCAAGCGATTCTACCTTATGAACCACAAGGTGAATTCGCCACGAGTCCGCTAAAGGGAACGTGGCTTCATGGGGACCTTCCCCTTGCGGATTCCAATTACTTAGATTTTGCTGGAGTGTTTTTACTAACATTTTCATCCCCTATGATTTTCTGAGTGTGGTCGGACCCATCAAACGAAAGCAGAGTCGGTTTCCCATCAACAACGGTTTCTAAATGGACGGGACGGGCCCACATATACTGGAGATTCATGAGCACATCGCGAGCGTAGTTGAGTTTCAGGTCGATCCCATTATGTTGATGGCGTAACAGAAGTTCCCCGCGGTTCCGATGATTACCGTTTATTACATAAATCCATGGTTTGCCAAAGTTTGTCAAATTAAATAGTAATCTTTGCTTAATTTTGTCGAATTCTCGCGAATCGATGACATACTGACCCGATTGATCGTGGTACGAGAAGCTAAATAATTTATGCCGGTCGCAAAATTCGGGTGTTAAAAAAGTGTCGATGAAGGTAATATCGTTATGAATCCGGCGGACCTCAAAAATCTTTTGCCGACCAAGGCCTAATTGTTTGTCCCAGCGTCGTTTTTCGACAAGGTCATCGCAAGCCTCGTACTCAGGGCCGAATTGCCCACGATTCCAACGCTCTTCGATGTCTCGTAATAATTCAATGCCGATCTTGTACGGGTTCAGGCGTCCTCCACTCATCGCCATCGTCCCTGAGTGGTGATCTGCATAGTCAATCACTTCGGAGGGATGAAGGGCTTTCTGGGTCATGATGGTGGAATGCCAATAACTGGCCCAACCCTCGTTGAGGATTTTTGTTTGCCCTTGTGGGTAGAAATAATATGCTTCGTCACGAATGATCGAAAGAATATCCCTTTGCCAAGGGCGCAACGGTGCCGATTCTAACAGGAATAGCAGAACATCTTTTTCCGGCTGAGCAGGGAACGACAAATCAGCATTTTGCTCGCGGCGTTTTTTTTCTTCATCAAGCCGAGCATGGAGGACCTCCGGTGGATTGATGTAATCCTCCATATAATCTTTCGAGCGGAATTTCCCCAAATTCGGCTCTTCGGTCGCTTCCAGTTCGTCTACGGGTTTAGGCTCTGCGCGACGTTTGAAGGCAACCGAGTGAATATCAATCAGATCATCGATGGAATGACAACGATCGATAAAGCGCTCGACCTCATCTTCTCCGAATCGTTCGATGTAGTTACGGATGCGTGAACCGTGATTGGCGATCTCGTCCATCATCTTGCGATTGGTGTGCGAGAAATAAGCATTGCACTTGAAAAAATCGGAGTGACCATAAACGTGAGCCATCACCAGCTTTTGATCGAGGGTATGGTTGCACCGCATCAGGTAGGCATAGCAGGGGTCGTTGTTGATGACCATTTCGTAAATTTTAGACAGGCCATACTCGTAGCTTTTTTTCAGTTCTTCATATTGCATCCCAAACGACCAATGGGGGTATCGGGTGGGAAATCCCCCGAAGGCAGCGATCTGGTTCAATTCATCGGCATCCACCACTTCAAAAATGGTTTCAAAGAAATCCAAGCCGTATTCTCGGGCGTAACCTTCGATTTCATCCTTAAGAACCCTCAGGTTCGGAGGAAGATTCGTATGATAAAAATAGCTTTTCATGGTTAACCCCCGTGCCTGCTAGCGCTTCTGAGTTGTGAAATCCTTTCTTGCTTAACGGTTCTCAATCAACAGCGGTTTGTAATCTATAACCTTTCCCAATCAGAAACGTCGTTGGATTAAAAACCGTTCCTGATCCCCTACGATTCCTGCTCCAGCCGTACTTACCGACCGGTGGTGAGGAATTCTCGAATACTCTTGAGGATTGAATCGCGGTCCGGAATTTTCGAGACAACAAGATTATCGTGCGAGCCAATAAACTCGGAAATATGCTCGATAAATTCACCGGAACCATAAGGGCTTTCCACCTGCCCGTATCCAAATAGATTCACATCGGGGAGTAAGCGGTTCACCAAAATATCAAGGCATTTGGGATTATCATCTCCCCAATTATCTCCATCGGAAAAGTGGAAGATGTATAAGTTCCACTCCGAGGCCGGATAGCGTTGACTGATGATTTTCGCGGCCAATTCATAGGCACTGGAAATTTTCGTTCCCCCGCTTTCCCGAGTGTGATAGAAGGTATGCTCATCGACCTCTTTCGCAACGGCATCGTGAATAATATAAACCCGATCGATCCCTTGGTAATGCGATTTAATCCATGTGTCTAACCAAAAAGATTCAATGCGGACGATTTCTTTTTGTTCATCGGTCATGCTTCCGGAAACGTCCATGATGTAGATGATGCAGGCCACGGCATCGGGTTTTTGGACCGTTTTCCAAGATCGATAAAGTTTATCTTCCTTAATGGGAATAATACGCGGTTGCATGGGGTTATAAGTTCCCGAAGCAATCTGACGTTTCAGGGCCTGCTTGAAAGTTCTCTTAAAGTGACGTAAAGATTCTGGCCCGACCTTGCGAATGGTCGAGTATTTATCTTTCTCCGAAATGACGTTTTTCTTCCCCTTCGGTTCGATTCGGGGAAGGGAAAGTTCTTCGCCCAGAATCTCGGCCAGCTCTTGAAGCGACAATTCGACCTCAAGGATATGTCCGCCCGGCGAATCACCCGCTTGAGGAGTACCTGCTTGATCGGGGTCGGAAATGGGTTGTCCCACTTGTCCGGGGCCGCTGCCGACCCCGCCGGAATTTTTTTTCCCGTATTGGAATTGTGGAATCTGAATTTGGGGCAGGGGGATCGAGACAAAATCCTTACCCTTTTTCCCAATCAATTCCCCACGGGAAACGTATTTTTGAAGGTCCGATTTGACCTTGCCCCGCACAATTTTGCGGAACCGTTGCAAATCGCGTTCGATCCGTTGACTCATGGCTCCGACCTCAAACTCGTTATATTTTTAATGTCGGTCGACAAAAGGTTTGCTCCTCAATCTTTGAAATGTGAAGCGACTGGGTCGGAAAATACCAACGGGTGCAAATCAGTCAGGAAGGCTAATCCATTTCAGAGATGGGGAGGGACCGAAGTGTAGGAATAAGGTGGGGGTGCCCTGAGCCGCACATTCCAGCCCTTAGTGCTGCTCCTTCCGGCCTGACACGGTTCAAACCTTCCTGTCGGTCAGGCCCCCACCCTATCCCTACACATTCGGCTTATTTCTTCGTCTGACCTCGGGCAAAGATGCTTGCCACAAATGTCAGCACATCAGTTGCACTTGATTCATTATATCCATAATTTCGGATCAAGCGCTGCTTAACTATGTCAATTTTTTCTTGAGTCGCCTTATCTACCACGTTAGAAACCAAACTCGAAAGTTTGATGGTATCCTTTTGGTCCTCGAATAATTTCAATTCTAACGCTTTTTGAAGCCGTTCATTCGTTCTATAGTCGAATTTCTTACCGTCAATAGCCAAGGCCCCAATGTAGTTCATAATCTCGCGGCGGAAATCGTCTTTACGAGATTCGGGAATATCGATTTTCTCCTCGACGCTCCGCATCAATCGCTCATCTGGCTCCTCGTAGCTACCTGTATAACGATTCCGAACCTTTTCCCGTTGGGTGTAGGCTTTGACATTGTCGATGTAGTTGCCGCAGAGCCGTGTTAGCGCCTCTTCATCGGCGGCGATGGCTCGTTGAACCTCATTCTTCACAATGTCTTCGTATTCTTCCTTCACCACCGCCAACAATTCCTTGTAGTGCTTTAGGGTATCCTCATCTGTAATCAAGGCATGGTGCCGCAAACCCTCTTCGAGTTCCTTCAGAACCATAAAGGGATTGATGTTGTCCTCCTCGGGGTGAGCGACGAGAGCATTGGAAATTTTGTCTTGGATATATCGAGGCGAAATCCCCGACATCCCCTCTTCGGGGGCTTCCCGTTTCAGGTCGATGATGTTATCTTCGGTGAAACCGGGCAAAGTTTTACCGTTGTACAGTTTGAGCTTTTGCATCAGGGTCAGGTTATGATGCTTCGGCGGACTGAGACGGGTCAGCACAGCCCACATGGCTGCCACTTCGATCGTGTGCGGAGCAATATGTTTCCCTTTGACCCGTTGGGGGTTGAAATCTTTCTCGTAAATTTTGACTTCATCGCGAAGCCGCGTCACATAGGGAACATCGATCTTAACGGTTCGGTCACGCAGGGCTTCCATAAATTCGTTACTCTGGAGTTTGCGATATTCGGGGCTATTGGTGTGGCCGAGAATCACTTCGTCGATGTCGGTTTGGGCAAATTTCTTAGGTTTAATCTTGTGTTCTTGGGAGGCCCCTAACAGATCGTACAAGAAGGCCACATCCAGTTTGAGTACTTCAATAAATTCAACTAAACCACGATTGGCGATATTCAGTTCCCCATCGAAGTTAAAGGCGCGAGCATCGGACTCGGCGCCGTATTCTGCGATCTTACGGTAGTTGATGTCGCCGGTTAATTCGGTAGAATCTTGGTTCTTTTCATCCTTCGGTTGGAAGGTACCAATCCCAATGCGATCTTGCTCGCTAAGTATAAGCCGATAAACTCGAATGTCCCCCAATACTCGTTGCCAATCGCCCCCATATTGTTTCAGACGATCGGTAAACATTTGCCGACAGAAGGGGCAGACATCCCCTCGAATGGTGATTTCAAAGGAAGATTTTTTGTGTGCGTTGAGCTTCTCCAAGAGTTTTGCGCGATATTCATGCGGAATCAGCTTCAAGGGTTCTTCGTGCATGGGACACTTAGAAAGAGTCCCATCGGGCATTTTCCACGAGTAGGCATAAATCGCGCCGGCATCGGTTCGCGAGTAATCTTCTAGCCCCCGTTTGAGTAAACGGGCAATGGTACTTTTGGCAGAACCAACCGGACCATGCAAAAGCAGGACCCGTTTTTCTGTCCCATATCCTTGTGCGGCAGACTTGAAGGTATGCACTAAATTGGCCAAGGTGCGATCTAACCCGAAAACCGCATCGCCGTGTTGTGCAGCATATTCGGTGAAGAATTTGTAGCGGGTGATTTTTTCTTTGTGTTCGTAAGTCTCCTCGGTCCCGTGAGAGAGGATCATATCGTAAAGACGTTGGTAGGCAGTCCGAGTGACTTCAGGATGGGCAATGACCAAATCCAGATATTCATCGAATGAGCCTTCCCAGTGAAGTCGTTGGTAATCGGTAATATCACCATCCGAGCGCAATTCATTCAGTATTTTAAAGCCCTGACTCATCGTCATCTCCGTTTAGATTCATCTGGGGTCCTGAGGGGACCGACGATAGCCCCTGTGCTTTCGCCGGTAAGCCTTGCGTGTTGGATACAGAATCGTTAGTAAGCCAACACAAGCGAAGGAGAGGTCTACTCTATTTTACCCAATCGCTGCTCCAAAATGATTCAGGAATTTGGAATTCTCTCCAAAATACCCGATCGTTACAGATTGACCTCAGGGCAACGACTTTTTGTCACGAGTTGCAAGAAAACTTTCCTCCGACATTTAACTTATACAAGACTACTCATAGACAACTGGGATTTGTCAAGCCCATAATGACCCCATATATCCCAAGGAATTGAATCTGCCTAGATTTCCTAATCGTTTGTTGTTAGAGTGGGGGCTTGTTTGAGGAGCACGGATTGGGTGAGGAACCCCCAGAACCCAGTCCTTTTTGAAAGGATACAAACATGCGTAATCTCTTTGCTTTGATTGGTTTAGCGACGGTCGCTTTTCTCGGAGCGGGCTGGTACCTTGGTTGGTACAAAATCTCCGCCGAGAAAAGTCCCACCGGCACACAAAATATCAACGTCAGTCTGGATACGGGAAAGATCACCAGCGATGTTCAAACCGGAGTAAAACAAGGAGCTGAAGTGGGTGGAGAATTCGTCAACAAATTGAAGGACATGAAACAAGATAAGCCGGCCCCGATGACGGTTCCCCAAGGCCCTGCCAGTCGATTCTTCTCGCCCGAGGAAAATAATGGCTGGAAACCTATTGGTTCGATCAAAACAGATCGCTAAGCTCGCTTGATTGAAGCGCAGACGTTTTTCATGTTGTCATTTTGAAGAGAAGACATTTTTCTTCCTCCCTTTCTTGAAACGAAGATGTTGTTCTTTATCCTCGTCTTGAAGCGAGGACGTTTTTTTCTTGGTGGCTTCTTCATGTCATGAGGCTTTTTCCATGCAGCCATCTTGAAGCGAAGACGTTTATCATGCTCCTTTTCTAGAAGCGGAAACGGTTTTCTTGCTCCCTTTCTGGAGGCGAAGATGTTTATCATTCTCCCTTTCTGAAAGGGAAGAAATTTTTGATTGACTTTCGATGAATTTTCTCGGTCCTTTTTTTTTCAAAAAAAATTCCCTACCCAGAGGTTTTGCGATTGTTTTTTCTCGGTATGGGGTTTATTATTCTTTTACCTCTGCGGTGTTTGTGATTGTGACGTTACTTTTTTGGCGAACCAACGTTTTTACCCGTAGGGGACTCGAATTCCTTAAGTGCCGCAAGCTCACCACCTATTCCTTGCGAATAGGCTCGTAGTGATGATCCGAATATCTTAAGGAAAAGTCCCCACTTTACATACGGGTTCCCAAAAGCGACACACACGGCACAGGTGGGGGTTTTCCTAATTTTCCCTTTCAATCCCACTCACTCGCACATAAACTAACTTTTTGTGATGCGAGTGAGTGCGGATGATTCCCTTGAATCGTTGTCGTGTCGTTCTTGTGCAACCTCATTTCAATCCGAATGTAGGTGCGGTGGCACGACTGATGTGCAACTTTGGCTTGACGGAGTTATTTCTGGTGGCTCCGTATGCCAACCACCTTTCCGATGATGCCAAGAGAATGTCCACACATGGTGAGCATATTTTGCAAAATGCCAAGGTGGTGGACACACTTCCGGAAGCCTTGGTCGATTGCCGCGTGGTCTACGGCACGGCGGATACCGCCGATGGAATTTATCGCCATACTTCGTATGGTCGGCCCGATGAGTTGATTCCGCAAATGATCCCTGCCTTGCAAGAAGGCCCCTGTGCCCTTGTCTTTGGCCCCGAACCTTCAGGATTGACCAATTACGAATTGAGCCTGTGTCATGGGCAAATCCGTATTTTGACCGATCCGAATTATTCTAGTATGAACCTGTCCCAAGCCGTGGCGGTTTGCCTGTACGAACTCCGTAAACATTGGCAGTTTGCCCAAAGCGGTACCCATCGCACACAACCGATTGCCCCTTATCAAGATCAAGAACTCATGTTCCAGAAACTCCGTGAAGGGCTGGAGGATATTCATTTCGTTTGGGGGTCGCGGGCCGATAGCCTGATGCATGCTCTGCGTCATCTGATCGTTCGGGCGCAACCTTCACCCAACGAGGTACGCTTGCTCTTCGGTTTGGCAAGGCAACTGAAGTGGATCGCTCGGAATGGTCCACGAATCATCGACGGGGCTGCCCAACCCGAAACCGATCTTCAAAATCCGATCGCGTTCTCGGAACCCGAGGCCGATTTTCAAAATCCGATCGATGACACGATCCCGAATGCATAAACTAACAGACGTATCCCAGTTCCTAAACTTGAGATTGGATCGACATGCAGAAAGTGATTCGTGGTCGGGCTTTTGTTTTAGGCGATAACATCGATACTGATCAAATCATACCCGCTCAGTATCTGACGTACAACCCTGCCATTCCCGAGGAATATCGGATGTTTGGCAAGTATGCGCTGGCAGGGGTTCCCGCACCGCAAATGGGGCTTCCCAAGGGGCATATTCCGTTTCACACCCGAGATGAGTTTGTCTCGGATTATCAAATCATCGTGGCGGGCAAAAACTTTGGGTGCGGGTCCAGCCGCGAACATGCCCCCGTGGCCTTGGCGGCTGCAGGGATTCAAGTGATCGTTGCGGAATTTTATGCTCGCATTTATTATCGCAATTGCATCAACGGCGCTTATGTGATGCCGCTCGAAACCCCTCAACGATTGGTCGATGAGATCGTCACAGGGGACGAATTGACCATCGATTTAGAAAAAGAAATTCTCACCAATCACAAGACCAACGATCAATGGAAAATCTCTGGCTTGGGGGAAGTGGCCGAGATTTTCGAGGCGGGCGGAATTTTTAACTACGCTCGCCAGAAAGGGATGTTTGCCGGATAATTTCCGGATAATTTTAGGGAAAATCGCTTCTTCCTCTCCGAGGTGATACCATGCGCTGGTTGATAACTTTTTGTGGTGTCGTAGGCTTGGCATCGAACTTGATGGCTCAGGAAAAATCTGTCCTGCGGGCGGGAGCCTATGCCCAAGATGTAACCCCCAAGAACCTTCCCATTTCCGTGAACGGGGGCTTTGTCGATCGCCAGATTAAAGCGGTGGATGATCCTCTTCATGCCCGATGCCTCGTTCTGGATGATGGCAAAATGCAAGTGGCCTTGGTCGTGGTCGATAACTGCCTGATTCCTCGGGAGTTGATGGACGATGCGAAGAAACGTGCCCAAAAAGCCACTGGAATCGATCCCAAGAATATCCTCATTTCTGCGACACATACTCACAGCGCCCCTTCGGTAACGGGTGCCTTTGGGTCCG
>CAZFDX010000857.1:0-3671 GCA_964518325.1 uncultured Alcaligenaceae bacterium
GTCTCGGACTCTTAGTTTGGCAATCGCCAACCATTGCCGCGGACAAGGCCCAAGCCGTTCAGAAAAAGAACAAAAAGGCGTTGGATAAAAATACCCCTGTCGTGGACCCCAAAGCGATTGAGCTGAAACCCCAAAAGCCAGAAAATCCCTCGAATCCTTCGCCAGTGCTCGAAGTTTCCAAACTGATCGATCAGGAAATCAACAAGAAGCTCAATGAAGCGAAATTGATTCCCTCTCCTCAGGCGGACGATGCAGAATTTCTCCGCCGAGCTTATCTTGACATCACGGGTGTGATTCCCTCGGCTAGTAAAACCCGAGAATTCCTCGAATCGAAAGAACCAAACAAACGTGCCAAATTGATTGATGAATTGATCGATTCCAAAGGTTTTGGGAATCGTCTCGGGGACATTTGGGCGAACCTGATGTATCCCCAAGATTCGGATAATCGACTGACGCCGAAAGCTCCCATCCGCGAGTGGATGGCCAAAAGTTTCAACGAAGGGAAACATTGGGATGTAATGACGTGGGAACTCATCACCGCGACCGGCGAAGCAGAAAAGGTACCCGAAGTTACCTACATCATGGCCAACAAGGGAGTCGACAAACTCACCGATAGCGTCGGTAAACTTTTCTTAGGGGTGCAAATTCAATGTGCCCAATGCCATAACCACCCCTTCACCCACTGGAAGCAAACCGAATACTGGGGGTTGGCCCAATTCTTTTACAAGGTCGATATTCAAGCCGCTCGGAACGCCAACCAAGCTGCCAATATCACGCCTGGGGTGAGTGAGTTGAACCGACCCGGCCGTTCCAGAAATAATCCCTTGCCCGAATCGGCAAAGAACGTCCCCGCGAAATTGCTCGGTGCCGAGACCGTGAAAATGCCCCCTACGGAACCTTATCGCCCTGTTCTCGCGACTTGGATGACCCGACCCGATAACCCCTTCTTAGCCAAAGCGATGGTCAATCGGCTCTGGTGGCAATACTTCGGCCGTGGCTTGGTCAATCCCGTTGACGATATGAGCGATGAAAATACCCCTTCGCATCCGGAATTGCTGGCGGCCTTGACGAAAGAATTTGTGAAAAGCGGTTTCGATGTCAAGCATATGGTCCGCTGCTTAACCAATAGCGAAGCCTATCAACGAACCAGCAAGCCCAACGACTCGAACAAAGACGATAACGAATTGTACAGCCATCAGAACATCAAGGTTCTCACAGGTGAACAATTGTACGATAGTCTCGTTTCGATCACCGGTGGCGACAATGATCGCCCTATGGCCAAAGGTGCCGTTCGCGGTTTGCCGAATAGCCCTCGCGATCGCTTTGCTCAATTCTTCCTCGGCACGGATAATGCTCTGCCGACCGACTACGAAGCGGGCATCCCTCAAGCATTACGTCTCATGAACGGGCCGATGCTGTCCCAACAAAGAATGGTTTCCGCCAGTCAAAGAATCGTCGGCAAAAAAACTTCTCCCAGCGAAGTCGTCGATGCACTCTACTTGGCGACCTTGAATCGTCACCCCTCGGACGAAGAAATGAAGAAAGTGACGACCTTCCTCAGCAAGGCCAACGATACCCGCAGCGCTTATGCCGATATCCTTTGGACCCTGCTGAATACGGCAGAATTCACGCTTAACCGCTAAACGAGAAGAAAACGAATTAAAATTACCCAAAAATCGTACCTGAAAACGAACCGAAACAATACGAATCAAACCGAAACCAAAACGAGAAATTCAAACCAAACCGAGAATGTACTATGTTCCCATTCAACAGTCTTTCTGAAAAATCACGCCGCGAATTTCTCCGGCTGACCTCTGCGGGTGTTTTTGGTGTTTCTGCATCTGGTTGGTTGGGAACTTTAGCCCACGCCGCCGGAAGCACCACCCCCGCGAATCCCAAAGCCAAGGCCAAGGCCTGCATCCTCATTTGGTTGGATGGCGGGGCCAGCCATAAGGATATGTGGGACCTGAAGCCCGAATCCAAAGGGGCCGGTGAATTCAAACCTATTAAAACCACAGCGCCGGGGATTGAAATTAGTGAACACCTCCCCGGCTACGCTTCGTTGATGAAGTACGGGGCGCTGATTCGTGGCATGAGTACTGCCGAAGGGGCACACCCCCGCGCCAAATACAACATGCACACCGGCTATCGGGAAGGTCAAGGTGGGGTCGTGTATCCGAGCATCGGTTCCATCGTTGCCAAAGAAGTTGGCAAAACCGAATTCCCGCTCCCCAATTTCGTGAGCATTGGGAATCGCAGTTACGGGGCCGGCTTTTTGGGACCCAAATATCAACCCCTGATTGTGACTGATCCGGCTCGCGGCGTGGAAGGTTTATCGGCTACAGTAGGCGAAGGTCAATTCGAGAAACGAGTGAACCTGTTGCAAGAACTCGAGGCTTCGTTCTATCACGATTACCAAGCCGACAATATCAACGATCACAAAACGACCTACGCTCGTGCGGTCACTCTCATGAAGTCCAAAGAATCCAAAGCCTTTGACCTGAGCCAAGAAAGTGCCAAAACGAAGCAAGCCTACGGGACCAGCAAATTTGCGGAAGGGGTTTTGATGGCTCGCCGCCTTGTCGAAACCGGAATTCCCTTCGTGGAAGTGACCCTTGGAGGATGGGATACCCACCAAGATAACTTTACCCGTGTGAAAAACCTTTCGGCAACCCTTGATAAAGCGGTCTCGGCCTTAATCAATGACCTGAAGGATCGGGGCTTACTGGATAGCACTTTGGTGATTACGATGGGGGAATTCGGTCGGACCCCGAACATCAATAATCGTGGGGCCAACCCCGGCCGAGATCACTATCCCCGTGCGTGGAGCCTGTGCATGATGGGCGGCGGGGTGAAAGGCGGTTACGTTCACGGCCGCACCGATAAAGAAGGAGCCGTTGTGGAAGAAGGCAAAACGAACGCTCAGGACTTTTTGGCGACCGTTTGCACTCTGATGGGGATCGACTACACCAAGGAAAACGAAACCGGCACCAAACGGCCTATCCGCATCGTCGATAAGGCCGGCAAACCCGTGAAAGAAATCATCGCTTAATTCCCAATTCGTTCCCCCCCCCCTTTTCCCAACTTTTTTTCTCGAACATCCAACGAACGCCCCTCTTATTTGAATCATGGTTGATTTTCAAAGTCGTGAGTTGTGACAGAGCAAGGATTTTGAGCAAGGAAAAGGGACAATCTATCTGCTATCATTTTCGATATTTATCGAATAATTCATTCAAGATCGAAAAAATTCTTGAACGACCAAAAGGCAATCTTTATAATTCAAACAAATCTAATTACAATTCGATTTATTATCTCATCGACATGTTTCCTAGAAATGATAATGTCCCCGATATAGGCTTTTGATTTGTGGAGGTCCCGTGCAATCCGAGAATATGACCCACTCGACAAACACGATGCCCAACCCCCCCAGATCGTATTTCGAGAATGGTCAGACCGTGACTTTCGATGCTCATCCCTCCTCAGGGGACGATTCATCGAAAAATCCTCGTTTCTCCTCTTCTAACCAAAGTAAAGAGTTCGATAATTTCACGATTCTGGAAGAAATCTCTGGCGGGGGAAGCGGAACGGTTTTCAAAGCCCAAGATCGGCTGGGGAGAATTTGGGCAATTAAAATTCTCCGAGAGGATCGCCTTTCCGAAGAGGCCTGCGAG
>CAZFDX010000858.1:0-2495 GCA_964518325.1 uncultured Alcaligenaceae bacterium
AGGCAGAACGCCTCGAACTCGCCAAAAAATTGGTCTATCAACATCCGCACGGTCCGAATCGACTCGTGGTTCTGTTGAATGATACCGATGAGAGTTTATCGATCGTGGCAAGGTCGGCCTTGGAAACGTATCTGACCGATGCTCAGGTCCCCCCAACCGAGAAAGCGAACCTCATCGACCGCTTAGATCGTTCCCGATCCACCTTCAACGATAATGGGCAATTAGCATTATTGGAACTCATTCCTGCCCTTCACCAAGCCCAATTCCCCGAATCTTCCACCTTAAGCCGGTCTTGGTTGGAAAGTGGTCTCAAAAGTCCTTCGAGTCTACAAAAGGTCAAAGCGATTGCTCTGATTATGAAATACAACGAAGAATTACTCCCTCAAGTTCTCCCCTTAGTTTCGGACGAAAATCCCAATGTTCGCCGTGCCACCATCCTTGCCCTAGGACCCGTGCGAGAAGGGAAACCCAATTTATTGGATGATGAAGACCTACTCAAAAGTTTGCACGATAGCGATGACGAAGTTCGTCAACTTGGTGAACTCGCCCTGCGCAGCCGAGGCCGAAATTCGAGGGAAATTTCCTTGGGCAAAAGCTACACCCATCCGAAGGCAGCCGAACGACAAAAGCTGTTGAATGAACTTGCCAGCGAAGACGAAATGGATATTTCGGTGTGGCTCGAACGATTGAGCTACGATCACGATGCAGCCGTGCGAGCCGGTGCCGCCCGTTTGATGGCCATGCTTGAAAAACCGGATCGGGAACGACTCAAATCGTTAGCCCAAAAGGATACCGATCCGACGGTTCGCCGAATTGCCGATTTCTATTTGGATAAAACGGGACCATAACACCCTCGAACTCTCTGCCGCGATTTCTATTCGGATGAATCGGCATCATCAAATCTTGGATTCTCTGCCACTCAGGATTCTCTTCAACACAAGTTTCTTTGCCACTCAGGATTCTCTTTCGCTCAAGATTTGAACATCGGCAATCGGTTGCTCGCGCGCTCACACACACTGAGGAACAAGGACTCACCAATCGACAGAATTTTCGGGTCTAACTCTCCCGCTCACACACACTGAGGAACGAGGACTCGCTCGCACACACTGAAAAGAAACAAGGGCCGAACTCACAGATTCCTTGCCAGAGATTCCCTTGGATCAAATCGAGACTCCTATAATGATCCCAAAGGTGAATGCAATGAAATCGATCCGTTTTATCATGGTCGGCGGCTTCTTAGGTGCCGGTAAAACCACGACCTTGGCCCGACTCGCACGGGAGTACATGAACTCCGGCCTGCGAGTGGGAGTGGTGACGAATGACCAAGCCGAAGACCTTGTCGATACCCATAATCTTCGTTCGCAAGGGTTCCGCGTGGCCGAGGTCCCCGGCGCCTGTTTTTGCTGCAAGTTCGACGAACTCATCCAACGAGCCAGCGAACTTCGCGATGACCAAAAGCCCGATCTGATTCTTGCCGAGCCGGTTGGCAGTTGCACCGATTTGGTGGCCACGGTGGTGCAACCCCTTCGGGACCTCCATCAGGGCTATTACTCGGTGGCTCCCTTCGTGGTGTTGTTTAAGCCTTCGCATGGTTTGCGAATCCTTCGGGGTCAACCGGCAGGGTTTTCTCCCAAAGCGGCCTACATCTTTAAGAAGCAACTCGAAGAGGCCGATGCGATTGTCATCAATCGGCTCGATGAGATTCAACCCGATGACCTCAAGGAACTTCAATCTCGTTTAGCAGAGAAGTATCCCCACACCCCCGTACTGGCCATCTCGGCCAAAACGGGTCAAGGATTTGATGTTCTCAAAGAACTACTTGCTCAAGAGGGACATTTTGGGCAAAAGATTTTGGACATCGATTACGATACCTACGCCGAAGGGGAGGCCGAATTAGGATGGTTGAACTGCTCGGCGAATTTTCAATCTCCGGTATCGTTTTCACTCGACGAATTGTTGCTTGAGGTGATTTCAACCCTTCGTGAAAAACTCTTGAGCTTAGGCGGTGAGGTAGCTCATTTGAAAATCATTGGGATGGAACCCCAAGGGGCCTATGCCGTAGCGAATTTAGTGAGTAATTTGACTGCGGTGGAGCTTTCGTTACCTTCGCACACCCATTTGAACGAAGTGGATTTAATCGTGAATGCGCGCGTGGCGATGGACCCGAATCAGCTGGAGCGAGAAGTACAACATGCGATCGCTCAAGCTGCTCAGACTCGACAGGCCTTGGTCGAGTTTCGGAAATCGCAAAGCCTGCGTCCGGGACGACCGACCCCGACTCATCGCTATTCCTCCCCCGTGAGCGCCTAAGTTCTAAATAAGACTACAGGAAAACGAAAGCGCAGGAAATCTTTATCAACGGTGCTAGAAGGCGATCGCGGTGCCGTTACGATTTCGTTTGAGTATGGAGCGATTGAAGAAGAGAATCGAACAATCATGAGTATAGAATCATTGGATGTGGTTGCGGTGGCCCCTCACCCTGACGATCTGGAGAT
>CAZFDX010000859.1:0-8626 GCA_964518325.1 uncultured Alcaligenaceae bacterium
CCCGGTTGCGGTAAAGCGAACCCCCAAGACCAACCCGCAGACGATACAAAATTTACATCATCCACGAAGTTCACATGTTCACCCGCGCCGCCTTTCATGACTTGCTTAAAACATTCGAAGAACCCCCTACCCATGTGAAATTCAGCGTGGCAACGACCGATGTTCAATCGGTTCCCATCACCATCCTTTCCCGATGCCAACGGTTCGATCTCGGCGGCATTAGTGCCAATAAAATTGCTCTGCATCTGCAAAAGGTGATGGCCAAAGAGGGCTTACCCGCAGAGGAAGAAGCCCTAAGGATGATTGCTCGTCGAGCGGGTGGCTCGATGCGGGATGCTCAATCGCTGCTCGAACAACTCTTGGCAGGGGCCGAAGGGGGAAAACTCACCACCGAGCATGTGCGGTCCGTTCTGGGGGCCGCTGCGGAAGAACGTGTTGTCGAAATTGCCGAAGCGATTTTGTCACAGGATGCAGGAAAGGCCCTGACTTTGGTGAAAGTCGCTGCCGAAGAAGGGGTGCAACTGATCGAGGTGCTCGATGAATTAACGATGTTCTGGCGTGGCTTGATGCTGGCCAAAGTGAGTGGTGTCGGCAGCTTGGACGATCTGAGCGAACTCCAACAAACGAGCATCGCCAAACTTCTTGAGGGGGTGCATCTCGATACCATCCTCGCAGGTTTGGATATTCTTTCCACGGCGAAAACACGGCTCAAAGCAGGGGCCGTCACCCAAATCGTTTTAGAAATGACCCTCGTTCGTTTAAGCCGGCTGGGAGATTTAATTCCGTTGACGCAACTGGCCGAGGCCCTTAGTCGATCGGGGGGAATGATCGCCAGCGCAAGTTCCGGTCAAACCCATGCAGCTCACCCGACCGAGGCCGCAAAAAAAAACGGCTCATTGATGGTCAGTAAGCCCCAATCGGCAAAAAATTCTTCGTCTTCTTGGGAAGCCCCATCGAACGAAATTGCCATCCCGCTGACGGCCGCAAACCTTGAATCGGTATGGCTTAAGGTTCTGGAAAATGTCGGCCCCATGTTGCGGGCGAATCTAGAAAAAGCAGGGCTACCCCAAATTCCGCAAGCAAGTACTGGGCCAAAAGTACTGGTACTCCGTTTCCCCGTCCGCTATAATACTGCTTTCGAGTTCTGTAAAAATCCCGATCGGGCGCAGGGAATTGAAAACGCTCTCCGAAAGATCACGGCCCAAGATTGGGCGGTTCGGGTCGAGATCGATTCCTCTCCCCAAGGAGGCACAACATCGGAAGCACCGGTTCTCAGCCATCGCGACATGCAAAAGCAGGCCTTGGAACATCCGTTGTTAAGTCAGATTGTTACGAAACTCGAAGGGCGGCTGATGCGAATGGACGAAGGTTTTGGGCAACCTTATCCAACAAAGCTCGATAGAGAAAGCTAGTTCAACAGAGATAACCAAGCGAAGACCAACAACACCGAGCGAGGAGTCAACATGTTTAAGGAAATGGGCCAAATCATGGGGTTAATGCGGAACCTCCCCAAAATGCAAGCATCGATGCAAGAGATGCAAGCGAAATTGGCCCTGATCTCGGTAGAGGGGACCGCTGGCGGAGGATTAGTTACCGCCAAGGTCAACGGGCGAATGGAAGTCACGGGCCTGACCATTTCCGACGAGGCCATGAAACTCAATGACCGAGAAATGCTCGCAGACCTGATTGTAGCTGCCACCAACGTGGCCTTGACGAAAGCTCGGGAACAAGTGGCGTTGGAATCGAGCCGACTCGCACAGGAACTCGGTTTGCCCCTACCGGCAGGGGGGCTACCGGGCTTCCCCTCTTAGGTCTTTAACCGGAGCGTTTTTATTTCTGTTCAAAAGAAGAGAAAGGAGTCTTCGTGGCAGAACCGATCGGCCCCATTTCGCGACTCACCAAAGAATTGACCAAACTTCCCGGAATCGGGCCAAAATCTGCCGATCGTTTGGCTCATTTTCTCTTGGCGGGGGATCGATCTGTAGCAACCCAATTGGCCGAGGCCCTTTACAATGCGGTTTCTTCTGTTCGGGCCTGTCGAAAATGTGGCAATTACGCGGAAGGTGAATGGTGCCCCATTTGTTTGGACCCCAAACGCGATCCCTCGTTGATTTGCGTGGTGGAAACCCCACGCGATATCGATGCCATTGAGCGCGTCGGTTTTTTCAAAGGGCGTTATCACGTTCTCGGCGGGCGGTTGGCCCCTCTCGAAGGAATCGGGCCTGATAAGCTCAGTTATTCGAGCTTGGTCGATCGTGTTCATCAGGAACAGATCAAAGAGATTATTCTGGCCACCAGCCCGACGCTCGAAGGGGACACTACCGCCCTTTTTGCCGCGAATTTACTCAAAGGGGCCGGTGTTACCCTCTCCCGTTTGGCACGGGGAGTGCCGACGGGTTCCTCGCTGGAATTGGCCAATACGCAAATGCTTCTGGATGCCCTCGAAGGACGACAAAAATTTACCTAATCTGCTCGAACCGATTCGGAACCATTCGGTTCCTTCTGGAGGAGTATTATCATGGGACATCCGCTAAGGAGATGAGATGAAGATTGGAATGGATTTTTCGGCACAGCAGGCCATGGGTCAATATCAGACCCAGAAACTCACCCTGCGCCAAATTCAGGCCATGAAAATCTTGCAGATGCCCAACCAACAGCTTCAAGAGCGGATTGAAACCGAATTGGTCGAGAACCCCTTACTCGAACTGCGTGACCCATTGGGGGAGGAGCGAAATAACGAACCGATCGAGATAGAACCCCGCCCCGATGAACCGCTCAAGCACGACCTGAAAGATGCCAATGCGGAGGCGGAATTTCAACGACTGGACGAAATCAACCGAGATTGGGACGGGGTCTTCGATGAGGAGCATCGGCTTTCTCGATCGCTTCGCGAGGAAATAGGCGATCGAAAACTCGATGCCATGCAAAACGCGCCCGATCGGCTTCCCTCTTTAGTCGATCATTTACTCGAACAGGTCACCGATCTGGAAATTCTCGATGTGCAACGACCTGCGATTATTTATCTGATCGAGAATCTCGATGAACGGGGTTTCCTCACTGCGGACCTGCCCGAACTGGTTCGTCTCAGTGAGGGACGTTTTGCCTTGGCAGAACTGGAAGATGCTCTCATTTTGCTACAACAGATGGACCCCGCCGGAATCGGCGCCCGTGATTTTAAGGAGTGCCTGTTACTACAGATTCCCAAAGATTCGCCTCATCGGGACCTTTTGCAGGCGATTATTTTATCCCATTTGGAAGATGTGGCACATAATCGCCTCCCGCTGATCGAGAAACATCTCGGTTGCACGCGTGAGGAACTGCAAGAAGCCTTGGCGGAACTTCGTCGTTTTGACCCGAATCCGGCCAGTCGCTTTGCACCCAACCAGAACGAATACATCAAGCCCGATTTATACGTTGAAATGGATGCGAACGGCGAATATCAGGTCTATTCGGCCGACGATTGGTCGAACCGTTTGTACATCCCTGCCCAGTATCAGAAGATGGTCAAGGATCGCGAGGTTCCCAAAGAAACCCGCAACTACCTCCGCGAACGTTACCAATCGGCCATGTGGTTGAAATATGCCGTTGAGCAACGCAAAGCCACATTAGAGAAGGTGGCCCGTGCGATTGTCAAACACCAACGAGAATTTTTAGATAAAGGCCCCGAGTATATCGCTCCTCTCAAAATGCAAGATATTGCCGAGGAAGTGAACGTCGTGGTTTCGACGATCTCCCGTGCCATTAAGGATAAATGGATCGTTACCCCAAGGGGTACGTTCCCACTCAAACGGTTTTTTTTCAGTGCTGCCACTAACGAATCCACAGGGGAACAAGTGGCATGGGAACGAATTAAACAAGCCTTGTTGGAAATGGTGAAGAACGAGGATAAGAGCAATCCCCTTTCGGATGAGGATTTAGAAAAAAAGTTGCAGGCGGCCGGTTATCCTGTCAAGCGACGGACCGTCACCAAATACCGGAAATTACTGAATATCCCCTCTTCCCGTGAACGCAAACAGTGGTCTTAGTTGGTGTTGGCCACTTCATCACCATTGCGGGTACACATGGCTCGGTAGGTCGCGAAATCGACCGAGTTCCGAACGTATCGGACCGAACCATCTGCTAAACAGAAATTGGCGCCCTGTGGGTGACGACTGCGAAAAGACATGGCCGAGGGCCAGTGATTCGGATCGTTCCCTGCAGGATTGGTGTTGAGTGGCACATGGCAGGCGCAATAATCCCCGTTCGAATAGTAGGCCGTGGAGTGAAAATTCCAACGGGGCAGGTCTTCGCCAATCATAAAGGTGTTGCTGGTACCATCGGTGATCGAGGCCATGTTCAAAGCATCTTGGTACGCATTTCGATAGAACAGGCCTCGGCAGGTGCCATTGGTATAGTGGCAGTCGGGCATACCGGTTCCGTAGCCCCCCATTCTTCCATCGCCTAAAACTCCCTTGTAGTTGGTGACGAAAACCGCGACGCCCCCCCATTGATATTGATCGGTTCGGGTGCGCCCGCCATCGGGGTCCGACGGGCAAACGAGACTGGTCAATCGTGTGGCCATTAAGCCGGACACGCTCCACAAGTTACTCGTAAGGCTGGGAGCAAATTGATTGAACAAGGCATCTTGCTCTAAAAACGGAAGCGTCTCTAAAATCCAGCCTCGACCCGTTAACGGACTGGTCCAGCGAGACCCTTCGGCCCAAGGGCTTTTTCCTGCGGGAAACACCCCGTTTTGTTCGTGATGGTTGATCACAGCCAAGCCCAATTGTTTGAGTTTGTTCGAGCAGTTCGCACGGTTCGCCGCTTCCCGAACCTTTTGCACTGCGGGTAACAACAACCCAATGAGAATCGCGATAATGGCGATTACAACAAGTAATTCGATGAGGGTAAAGGCCCCTCTTTTTGGAGTGGTGGAGTTCATAGGGGATCCCCAAATAAGAATGAAAATATGATGAGGTTGATCGTAACCACAGAAAAAAACGAATGCAAGCCCATTCCGAAAAAAATCGAGAAAAAACCTTGGGGGACGAGAACTGAGAACTTTGCCTGAGGCGTTTTCGCCTCCGACCTTCCCGATCGGGGAGAGTTCGTCAGTTCGTCACATTGAAGATGTCACCTAAAGGCTTAGAGACGTTATCATCAAGGTGACGGACGCCATTCCGAACGAGTTGCTGGCCTCGGTGTCACAAGGCTTAGACGTTATAATCAGGGGTTTCGCCGTTATGAGTGGGGACTTCGCCATTACGAGTAGGGACTTCGCCGTTATGGCTGGGGGGCTTATAAGGTTGATCCAACACTTCACGAACTCGGGTTGCTAAAGAAGCAGGAGTAAAGGGTTTCAGGAAAATTTCAAACTCACGGTCCTGCTGAGACTGGAGCAAAGGAACATCGGCATAGCCCGTCATAATCAGGACACGAATCGTAGGAATCTGAGTTTGAATAATGCTCGCCAAGGTGCGCCCACTCATTTGAGGCATCGTTAAATCTGTAAGCAATAAATGTATCGGCTCTTGATGACGGACCGCGAGTTCTGTGGCTTCGACCCCGTTGGAGGCTTCGATCACTTTATAGCCTGCGGAGCGAAGAACCAACGAGGCCAGATTGCGAACCGCATCATCGTCATCCACCAAAAGAATCGTTTCGTGCCCCTTGGGGAGCGAAGAAGACATACCCGATGGATGAGCGGACGCCGATGAGTTAACGACTTCTGGAAAGGTTATCGTGAAACGGGTTCCCTGCCCGAGTTGACTTTCAACCGTGATGAAACCCTGACTTTGGTTGACAATCCCATAGACCGTGGCTAATCCCAGACCGGTCCCTTTGCCGACCTCTTTGGTCGTGAAAAACGGCTCCCAAATGTGGGAGAGCGTTTCTTGATCCATGCCTATCCCCGTATCGGAAATCTGTAACGAAACATACCTTCCGCCGGTTGGAAAAATCGGATCATTGGGCGGGCATTCCCCCCGACCAATCGCAATACTGACGGTTCCCCCATTGGGCATGGCATCTCGGGCATTGATCGCCAAGTTGAGGATGACTTGTTCTATTTGACCAAGGTCGGCCCTAATAGAAAGCGGTTCAACAGGGATATGGGTCACGAGCTGGATGCTAGAGGGAATAAGCCTTTGCAGCATTTTGAGATTATCGTTCACCAATTTGTTCAGGTTAATAATCTGAGGTTGCACCAATTGCTTCCGGCAAAAGGCCAGTAATTGCCGCGTGAGTTAACTTGCTCGCTGGGCAGCCCCGTTGATTTGTTCGATCGCTTCTTGCCAAGGATGATTCGATTCCAGACCATCTTGCAAGATCGCCGAATACCCTGTGATGACCGTTAAGAGATTATTGAAATCGTGAGCAATCCCGCTGGCCAACCGGCCGATCGCTTCCATTTTTTGGGCTTGGCGTAACTCGATTTCTTTACGCCGTTGATCGGTAATGTCGCGAAAAACGACCACCATACCATAGATGTTTCCTTCATCATCCCGAATGGGAGCGGCACAATCATTAATGATGTACTCTCGGCCATCGCGAGCTATGAGAATTTTGTGATTCTCGATTCCGAGGATATGTCCTTGACGAAGGGCTTCTTCAACGAGATTCTCGGCAGGGGAACGATCCGATTCTCTGAGAACTCGAAAAATCTCATCAAGGGGGCGTCCCAAGGCTTCTGCGGTGTTCCAACCGGTGAGACGTTCCGCTACGGGGTTCAGAAAAATAACCTTCCCGTTTTGATCGGTCGTAATCACACCATCCCCAATACTCGCCAAGGTGGTGGCATAACGATGTTCGCTTTCGATGATCCGGCGTTCGGAAACATGCTTGTAGAGGGCAATTTCAATAGCGGTCCGAAGTTCGCTTTCCTCAAAAGGTTTTAAGATATATCCAAAAGGCTCGGCAAATTTGGCTCGTTGAAGAGTGGCTTCATCCGCGTGAGCCGTCAGGTAGACCACGGGAATCCGAAAGCGTTGGCGAATTTGATGGGCAGCCATGACCCCATCTGCATTCCCTCGCAGCTGAATATCCATCAAAACAATGTGAGGGGCGCGTTCACCCGCCAGACGGATGGCCTCTTCCGCATGATCCGCTTGACCTACCACCTCATACCCCAAACGGGTCAGCCGTGCGGAAATGTCTGCGGCAATGATCAACTCGTCTTCAACCACGAGAATTTTGATAGGACAGGAAGGGTTCATTTTGGTAACCTCAAGGAAAAGATGGCACCACTTGGATCGCGACCAATCTCTAAAGTGCCACGGAGTTGACGAGTCAGAACTCGGACCAAGTACAGACCCAGAGAAGTTGTTTTCTCAAGGTCTAGGTCTTCTGGAAGACCAATACCATCATCGGCTACAATCAGATTGTAATGGGTGTTTTCGGTATTTTTAAGCGAAACTCGAATCTGCCCACGACGTTCGGCAGGGAAGGCATACTTCAGTGCATTCGAGACCAATTCGCTGACGATCAACCCAATCGGCAGCGCTCGATCCAAATCGAGTTCAATCGGGTCTACATCCCGTTCAAGTTTCACGCGATCGTTCCCCCCAAAAGTCTGGAGCAAAGAATCACACAATCGGCCTAGGTATCGTGGCAGTTCAATCCGAGCCAACGATTCCGAACCGTAGAGCGTTTCATGCACCAAGGCCATGGCGCGCACACGGCTTTGGCTTTCTAGGAAGACCGCACGGGTACTAGGGTCTTGAATCCGTTCTGCTTGCAGATTGAGCAGACTGGTTATCACTTGTAGATTGTTTTTGACCCGATGATGAATCTCTTTGAGCATGGCTTCTTTTTCTCGAATCGATTCTCGAAGCATTTGCTCGGCCAGAACCCGATCGGTCACATCGTAGTTAATCCCAATCATCCGCGAGGGTTGACCTAAATGATCGAGGCAAACGGTTCCTGCACCATGAAGCCATCGAACGGCACCATCTGTGCGGATAATTCGGAATTGGCCATCAAAATCTTTCCCTTGGGCAGCGGCATCCAAGACTTGTTGAACGGCGGCAAGATCATCCGGATGAACGAGATTCAGGAATGTGGTAAGCCTGCCGTCGAACCCTTCCGGAGAAAAACCAAATAAGGCCATTTCGTGAGCATTCCAAGTGAGCCGATCGGTGCCGAACTCCCAATCCCAAGTCCCCATTTGGCCTGCATCCAAGGCAAGGCGTTGCCTTTGTTCCACTTCGCGGAGTTTTTCTTCGGCCTGTTTCCGTTCCGTAATATCCGTGACAATTTTCGCGTAGCCAATAGCAACCCCATCAGAGTTGTGGAACAAAAAGATATTGTTCAGGACCGATAAGCGGCGGCCTGTTTTGGTGATGAGATCAAATTCTCCGGTCCAGTTTCCCATTTTTCGAGTCGTCGGGAGTACCGTCGCTTCCATAAAGGGATGGAGTTCGGGGGGCAGAAATTCCCAGAATGTATGTGCCGAGATATCCGCTTCAGGAGGAATTTCTAAAAGGCGACGAAAAAACGGATTGAGGTAAGTAAAATGCCCATCCAACTGAGAAATACAGATTCCCTGACCTGCGAGCTCGGCCAATCGAGAAAATTGTTCCGCCCGTTCCGATTCGATTTTCAAACGATTCAAAGCCATCTCTGCAGCATCACGGGCACGGACTAATTC
>CAZFDX010000860.1:0-23441 GCA_964518325.1 uncultured Alcaligenaceae bacterium
GGATCATCGATCCCAATCCATTTCAAACACCAACATCTTCTTCCCAAATTGGTCCAAACAGAGATTTTGGTGGGGGAAGCACTTTGCATAACAATACCCCCCCGAGATACAGGCCGAACGTCGGGATAAACAACCACAACATAGAAACCACATCGGGACTGGGAGTCAACAACGCGCTGAGTAAGGCCAAAATGAACATGGCATATCGCCACTTCGAGAGATAATCTTGCCAAGAAAAGACCCCGATGCGATTGAAAAACAACATCACAATCGGGGTTTGGAAGGCAATTCCAAACACAAGGGGCATCATAATAGCAAAACCCAACCATTCCTTCAAACGAAGGTCAGGGTCGATATTCAGGAATTTATTAAACGCCAAGAGAGCTTGCAGAGTGGTGGGCATCACTGCGAATTGACACAAAATGACCCCGAACAAAAACAAGCCCACACTAAAAGGCAAATAAACGTGAACCAAACGTTTTTCATGCGGATAAAGACCCGCGCCAACAAATGCCCAAAATTGCCAAAATAACCAAGGCGAAGCAATAACTGCAGAGCATAACAACAGCACCTTAATATACACCACCATTCCTTCCATGGCACTCAGAGCGGTGATGTAGCTGCGTTTTTCTTGGATGTTGGTCCCCATATCCGATAGGTTACTTAGTTCGGCAGGATAGACTTGGAGTTCCAACTCGAGCATTTCCGGAGTATCGGGCTTTGGCTGAATCCCTTCAAAATTATTGGTGAAAAAGTCCCGCGAAATTTGGACCCTCATAGGCTGGGATTTCGCAACGATCGAGCTTTGATCTTTTCGTGATTTCTCAAGTTCGTTGATCGCTTTATCATTCCGTTCTTCGTAGAACTTTTTGACCGATTCTTTCACCGGTTCGGTAATAAAATCTAAAGCAAGCCGACCAAAACCAATCCAACGTATCCCTGTTGCCTGACTAGTCACGTCGAGCAACATCCCACCAAAAAGAATCAAGCCGACCCCGTAGATCGCCTTCCACATACGGGTACGCAATTCTTCGAGATGATCGCCGAAAGACATTCGCGTCGATTCAAAATAATCGTCCCCATATTCAATGGCTGGCTTGGATTCAAAAAGTTTCATAGCTTGAGATTCGGTTCAATTGAGAATTTAATCGATTGCGGGGATGCAACGATTAGGGCAGGAGAACCTTAGGCGGAGATGCCGAGGGGTATTATTTATCCTTAATTCTAGTTCAATCACCCGTTCTGTCAATCGCGGATCACGTCGGATTTTTTCAAGTCATCGATCCCTCTTCTTGGGGTGTCTTTTCCGGCAGGGATTGCAGGATCGAAGATAATTTTCCCCTCAAATTTAGGCAACAGCACGCTTACGGCAGGATTTGTAAATGCCTGCGTCACGATCCCAGTGGGTTTGTTCTCTTTCCATTTGATGACCAAATTCCCATCCTTGATTTCGGTTCCCGTTACCTCGACGGAGTATCCCCCAGTCGGACGCGGTCCAATGCCGATCACCACAATCATATGTTTCGCAGGATCGATCTTCTCCACCTTAAATAACATCGCAGCATTTTTGAGAAACTCTTCCCCACCGGCTTTTTTGAATTCCTCCTCGGTCCTCACGATGGCTTCGTTTCCCGAGCCGGTGACTCGTCCAGCGGCACTGGCAATGGGTTTCGGGGCTTCGGTGGGTTTGCCATCTTTAATAGGTGCGGGAGCAAAAAACACGCCACCGAAATTACTGATGGGTTTAGGGGTATCAACCGGTTTCGATTCTTTCGGCTTATCCGTTGCAAGTTGAATACGGGCTGGCCAAATTTCCTTGTGCACTCGCCCTTCCACTTCTAAATCAACCGGCTTTCCGGTAATTTTCACTTTCTTATCAATGAACTCCTTTAAGGCCTCGGGTTTCCCACCGATGTAAACTTCTCGGAAGCCATTTTTTCCTTCAAATTCCAATCGATAAGGATTCATTCGACCAAAACCGACAATACCTTCCTTAGGTGCGGTAAAGCGAAGCACACCGATGAAGTCTTGCTCTTTTCCAGATTGCTCCTTGTAAAACCCTTCTTTGGCAAAGAGTTCTTTGGCTGTAGGCTCTGCCATGGGTAACGACAAAGCAATCACGATACTGAGTGTGTGAAGCATGTGGGGTTTTCTCCAATAGGGACGATGTTTACAGTTTACAAACCTTGGCAAGAATGATTTTAAGACTCAATGAGAAGTTGGGAACTTTGAAATTTTGATGTTACAGAGTGATAGGTCATTGTCCAGTATTGGAAGTCGAAAATGTGGAATCGCCAGAACTACTTGGGATTGGTCTTCGCTGCCCCACCCCAAACCGTCAGTTTCACCCCGTGACGGATTCCCTGCCATAACTGGGTTGTGCAAGTTTTCTTGAGAAGATTCTTCCAAATTTGGGCATTCCGAAAGGTTTCAGGATCAGAACTAAAGACTGTGAATACACTACGGGAAGCCACTAAGATCAATTTCTGTTTTGCACGACTCATGGCCACCGTAAGTCTTCGAGCATCCAGCAAAAACCCTGCATTAGTTAGTAAATAGGAAGGATCACTTTCTGTGGCACAAACAAGAATCACTTTTCTTTCGCCGCCTTGAAAACGTTCCACCGTATCGACCGCTGATTCTTTCGGTGTGTTAGTAATTTGATCCAAAATACTCAATTGAGGAAATGCTTGCTTGAGGGCAGCACGCTGAGCCTTATGTGGAACAACAACACCAAGACCCTCCCTAGGTTCTAGATTATATTTCTCTTGATCTGTAAGTGTGATTAGAATTGGAGCAATCAGCTCTTGCTCGTAGGTGTTACGGACTTGACTTGAAGTTTCTTCATGAACGACCACTACCAACGGATAAACAGGTTGAAGGACCGCATGAACAAATTCATCATCATGTGTATATTTTGGAAGTGTATTTTTCAGATTGGAATGATAATTAATACCATCTTGAATATAAATCTCGCGCTTCAAGAAATCGGCTATATCCTCATGCAAGCGAAAACTCTCCGCAAATTGAATCATGGGGGGGGGATGATCGTGAAGTCGAAGAGTATCAAATAGACTGCGGTAAACTTGATATTCTTGAAAAGTCCGCCGAGATTCTGTTTCCCAATCATGTTTAATAATAGGTGGCATCTGACGATGATCGCCAACCACAATGACTTGCCCTTTGGGATTTAACGAAATGGCTGCAAGAAGAGCCTCGGGTAGGTTCATTTGCGACGCTTCATCCAGCACCAATAAATCACAGATATATTCCTTAAATCTTTTATCAGTCGGCTTACTTAAAAGTTTATTGATCCCACTTGGCGTTGCTGCCACGACACACCAAGACGAATCCTTCACCTGTTTTAAGGGTGAAGAGTTTTTTTTCGGACCCCCAACTTTTTTGGGCGAATTGACCTGATTGGATACAGAATCAGTTTGAATATCCGTGTTTTCAGGTGAAGACGATGTTGAATTTGTATTATCATCTTCTGCCTCTAAACCAAACAGAGAAATGATATACTCTGGTGGCATTTTTTTGGGAGAGACACGAAATAAAGGAATATTCAATAGCCTCTTATCAAAAAATTGGTCAAAAAGATGGGAATCTAAATCCCTAAGTTGATTCAACTGATTTTGAACATTTGCTATATTTTCTAGAAGAACATCAACAGCTGCATGAGTTTTACAGGAGATAAACACTCGACAAGATCGATCAAGTTCCATCGCCGCTTGAATTCGGGAAAAAATTGCAAAAGCCGTCGAGTACGATTTGCCCGTTCCGGGAGGTCCTTGGACCAATAGAATAGGTGTGTTTCCAAATTGCCCTATAAATTGACGTTTACTCTCTTCAAAATCATGTAAATGCCCTGCCTGTTGGAATGCCTTCAAACCCTCAAGAAAACGATGTTGGCCGTCTAACCCGTTATGGTCCTTTTCTTGCCCCAACTGATGCAAATAGGTATAGAGGGTATTCTCTTTCCCTTCGATGATTTTCTTACAGATTGTTGCTTGTTGATAGCTTGGAATTGAGTTCGGGCACAAATCGAGAGTATATATTTCTTCATGAATCATAGGAGGAGCGGAATAAAAACTTCCAAACGAGTAAGGAACCATACTCGGATTTCCAATAGATTTAATCAATTGCACTTCTATCAGTGCCGAGGTAATTTTTTGACTATGAGGGTCTCTTTCAATCGGAATAAAGCGGATGAACCTAGCTCGCTGACCATAAAGTAATTGATTGCATGAGGGTTGTATTTTTTCCGGTTGATCCCCTTCTGTTTTACGCTGATCCTGATACCAACGCGGATAGAGTATAAGGGTTTTATCTTCTTGAATCTCTGTGGTTGATAAAATTTGATCGATATCGGCATCGATACCTTTTGTAATTAAACGCAATTTCAAAACTAATCCTTCGTTGCTCCAATTGGATTCAACAATTTGTTCTTTTGGCAATTCAATCTTTTGAGTCGGATCGTCACATTTATTATTCAAACGATATATTCTTTCAAATTCTTGTCGTTTTGCGTACTGATTCTGATTATGACGATTTCTCTGCTGAACCTCAACCGTTTGATCTTCCTCTCGGTATTCAACTAATAAACATTCGCCGATGAGAACACGTTTTTCAGGTTGAAGGGCATGTATTTGTTTCCATTCAGAGAGTTCAACAAATCGTTCCATTTGTACAAATTCCAGTAGAGCCTCGGCCAAATTTCGAGCTTTGGCTTGGAATTCCGTAATCTCGGGTAACAAGAACGGTGTTTTCTCAATCCTGTTCCGATTTGTTAGATGGTTACAAATATGCTCGAGAGCTTCTAACCGAACCTTCTGAAAGGAAAGAAAATCTTCTCTTGTAATATGTCGAAAATGTTTGAATTCATCATCTCGATCTTTTGGATCAGGCAGAGCATCCCATGCGGCATAAGCATATTCAAGAGGGATATTACTATAAAACCTTGCTCGTCGAGTATACCATTCGTTGTTTTCTGTTTTTCCAATAGAATCAAAATATCTTGCTCGAAATAACTCTGGATAATTCTTTTCTCTTTTCCAATTAAATTTCAAATATCCTGCGATCGATTGGAGCGTTTGACAGGTCTGAGGGAAATTCTGAAAGGCACGAATTTCTTCACTCAAATAGGTCACAATTATCGAATCAAAAGTAGCTGTTTGAGTCAAAAAATCATAAAGCGGCGGGGTCTTTTCGATCAAATTACTATAATTTCTCGCTAGTGCATCTATCAAATGTTGTTGCTCTTTCTGATCGAAAAAAACGATATGAATTGGGGCCTGTCGGTTCCCAGAATTTGCTTTATCTGCAGCATGAATCACATTAATCAATAAATCCCGTGACCAATCAATCAAAAGTTGTTTTTCTTTCTCTTCGGAATTGGGTGGGTCTTCTGTCATATGAACGATGGACTCATGAACGACGGGTTGTCCTTTTGAATTTGCTACAATCCTTGAGCTAATTAAGTAAAGTCTTTCTTCCAATGGATCATATTGAGCATCAATAAATATCCAAATGAGATTCGGGTTAATTTCTGCGCTGACTTTGGGCAAAGAACTTTCACCTTTGTTCGGAATAAATGGAATGCTTTTTATGTCTTCCTTTTTTGCAATTCGGCGGAATGCCTTAGCTCGATGGATGAGTTCATCTAAACGTCCACCTAACGGCCAAGTCGTGGCCAGTTTTTTAACGATGTCTTCGTTACCCGGACTGGGAACAAGCTCCAAGCTATTATCATTTACAAAATCTTTAAGATGCGCGAGTTGGTAGATCGTTTTGATTCCATTTTTCTGGAGAGCCTCTTTTTCTGAGGATTTAAGATAAGGCAACAGCGATAGGTCTTCGCTTTCTGCACTCGTTTTCATGCAGAATTCATTGAAATAACAGTCGCTGCACTTATAAGAAAGTGTATAAGGAATTGATTCCCATTCCATTTTCAGAATCTTTTCTATTGTGGAATCATTTTCTAGTAATAAACTTTCCACATGATAGAGATAATCATCTTTATTGTTAATAATCTCAAGAGCATATTGTGAAAGATGAAATTCTTTGGATGCTGCATCAATATGTGATTCAATTTTTTTGAGTTCTTTCTCATGAGGTGAAACTGGTCCTCGGTATAAAATCCCGATCTGCAATGAATCTAGACCCACACCATAGATACGAAAAAGTTCTTCTAACATGAGATAATAAAAAGCAACTTGAAGTCGGTTTTGAGTTTTCACTTCATTTGTTGCTTTCATGTCAACAATTAAAACATCACAAGCGCCATTAGCTTTTTTGGTTATTTTAATGAGGTCCACTGTCCCCACTAAATGCCAGCCTTTTAATTGAATTTCGACCTGACTTTGGAATAACAATAATGGTTCGTCAATTGGTAGATTTTCTATTATTTTTCGAATTGCCTCATTATTCGAGGATCGTTGTCGGGGATTTACAGATCTCGGATTGAAGTTTTCAACCCTTGTGAAATGCTTTCTTAATTCCGATTCAACATTATTTTCAAATTCTCGCCCCGCTAGGCTCATAATCGGCGTAACGTAATTCGGATACAGGCCAGAATCTCGGATCACGTCCACCCCTTTGATTCGGTCTGTCATTTTTAAGCGAAGATAGCGATAACATTGTTCGAGGCCGATAAACTCAGTGAAGTCCGTAGGGTAAACGCTGGGTATTTCCTCTTTACGGAGGACTCGTAATGGGATAGGCATCTTTTCTCCAAAGACAGGCGGAATAAACCACAGCCGATATTATAACCCAGATGCTCGGCTTACAGTGTTGGTAGTCCGAATAAGTATTACTGTAAAGTTGGAGATAACAGTCTACAATAGAGTTATGTTTGATAGGTTTAGAATTCGCCAGAAGAAATTGAGTGAATGGGCAGACCCGGGTTTGAACCGGGGACCTAGCGATTTTCAGTCGCTCGCTCTACCTGCTGAGCTATCTACCCAAGTATTCTTGTTTTAGGCCTAAATTCTTGGATGGCAACACCCCACCCAAGGTTCACCGCATTTTTTTAGATTTTGCCTACCAAAATCGGCTTCGTGTTCGGAATTCGATTTCAAAAATCCATTCTTTTTAGGTATTTTTGACCATTTTTTTATTTTCTTGAAACGATAATCGCAATTTTGCGTAATAGTAGGAGGATACGATAAGACCAGCCCAACTTAAAAGGGTCGTTGTATCCGTTTTAGGAACCTAGATAACCCTCTCCCCTTCGCCAGCTAGGATTTTTTTGGAAAATTTCTTTTTTTGTTTGTCCAAAAAGAGATAAGCCATCGCTTATATAAGTGTGGCCAAGAGAATGTAAGGTCAAAAACTTCTCAATGGGTGGGATCATGGGACTTTTCCCAGCTCTTCTAACAAAGGGCAAATGGATAAGAATCCCTATCCCAACTCATTATTGAGTCGGAAGTTACGTTTTCCAAAGCTACTTAAATGCCCACGAAATTACTCGCCCTGATTAATCTCAACCGCCCTAAAGTTAATTGTTAGAAAATTTTTCGTTTCCGGAATTTTTTTCGGAACTTAATGACCTAGGATTATGTCCTAGTAGTATTCAAGTGTACAATAATCGTCGCACGGCCGGGAGGGTATCTTGCCCTCCCGGCCACCACTCAGGCTGATCGTCGCCCTTCCAAAAAACTATTCACCGGATGATTTTGGTGGCTTACCCTTCCCTGTATTAATGTGCTTACTTCGTCCGCAGGCATATTCCTCTTCTGTCAGCACATCTAGACTGGATTCTGTAACGCCTCCTATCGTTTCTTGTTCAAAAATCATCCTCAAGTAGGGGATACACCAACCGCAGCCGGTCCCTGCCCCGCCACATTCTGAAAGTTGGCTGGGGACCTTAGGTTTATGAAACCGGACAAACTTCGCCAGTTTCCTCCTACTGATCCGAAAACAAAGGCAAATGTGCGAGTCAGGATTCATATTCGTATTATACGCATTTCTCCAATTGATAATACCGCAAAATTCATCAGCATGAGGAAGTGTGATCGTGGATTCTCTCGACTCGAAGAAACGTTATCAAGAAAGCCCAGTTTATGATCGATCGCCTCGGCTTTTGGAACCTCCCAAAGTTGAATAGACGATTTACTATGCTTCCCCTTGTGTAGCCTTTTTTACTATGCTTCCCCTTGCGTGCCCTTTTTTGCATGAGACGCAACAGATCGACACTCGTCAAGAACCGGAAGAATCGTTAGATTTTGTGTTTTAGAATCAAACCCTCTTCTTGAATTGATGATAAGGATCGTTACCCAATTTTTCCTGATGTGAGTGTTATTCAAGTCAAGGTCTGAGAAAGTTTTTGTGAGATTATCAGAACCATTTGCTCAAAATTCCTTTCCCGTTCAAATTAAAAGAGGCTTTTAGTGTCAATCCTGTAATGGAGTGCGAATCCTATGTATAGTGTTGTTCTGGTCGCAGCGATGGCGACGGGGAATTATGAGCCTAATGCTCATCTGTGCCCCGTATCCCCCTCGGTCTATGGCGTCTCGATTTGGAGTAAGTTCTGTTTCTTTGAGTGTTGTGCCCCTGCCCGCTATGGTTGGGTTGATTGCAACACCAAAGGATTCGGATATTACCCAGGGATCGGACATAAACACGGATGGGCAGGCTGCGGCGGCTGCTTCGGTTGTGCTGGGTTTGGTTGTGGTGGCTGGGGACATCATCATTCATGGGGAGGCTACTCCTGTGGTGGTTGTGGCGGTTGGGGAGTCTATGGTGGCACATCCTTCTCGGTTCCCGGCCCTTGGGCGCATGGGGCTGGTTATGCAGGTTTCTCGGGGTTCGGGAACTTTGGAGTTTATGGAGCAGTGACTTCCGCTGCGGCCCCGTTGAATAACTATGCTCCTATGCCCTCTCAATTCGCTCCTCAGGGTGATTACACTCTTCCCAACACCAACCCCAGTTCTGGTAATCCGGTCCCAAGCGAAGTTCGGCCTCCGATCCCACCGGCACCGAGCGGAGTCTCCCCCCTCCCCGTTCCGAATGAATCTCCGAGTATTCCTCCGGCCGCTCCGAGTTCTGATAAAAAACCGGCCCCTGCCTCGGTAATTCTCGTTGTTCCAGAGAATAGCCAAGTGCTTGTGGATGGAATCCCACTCAAATCCACCAATAGTGAACGACTTTTCCTAACCCCTGCGATCGAATTGAACAAAGACTTTTATTACACGGTTAAGGTGATGACCCGTGTGGGAGAAAAAGAATTTCAAGAGACTCAAAAAGTGGTTGTGAGTGGTGGAAAAGTCACCAAAGTGATTTTTGAAGAGATTATTTCACAAGTGAAAGCCGAACAATCCGTCATTTCAACGAGTGGGAAATAATATCAGATATTTGATTTGACCACAGATCGACTTTTTACCGTCATTTCTATTACAATTTCCTTTTAGAATATACCTATATCGATGATTTAACCCCCCCTATTATCATGAGTCATTTAGTGATTGGTCTGGATATTGGTGGTGCTAATCTGAAGCTGCATACATCTCATGGTGAAGTGAAATCACAGATTTTTCCTTTGTGGAAATATCCCTCCCAATTAGTCGAGGGATTAAAAAATCTCGTGGGTGAACTCTCACCCTCGGCCATTGGGGTCACAATGACAGGGGAATTATGTGATTGCTTCCGTACCAAACGAGAGGGAGTCAAACATATCGTTCAATCTGTCGAAGAAATATGGCCACAGAAAGCCTATTATTGGTCAACGGATAGTGTCTTTGTCTCTGCCAAAGATGCTATGGAATATCCCCTAAAAGTCGCTGCTTCAAACTGGCACGGTTTAGCGACTTTTCTTGCTCAGAAATTTGCGACGGGTCAATGGCTTTTGATGGATATTGGTTCGACTACGACAGATTTAATCCCAATCATTGATGGAAATGTTTGTGCCAAAGGAAAAACCGATCCCGAGCGATTAGAGTCTGGGGAATTAGTTTATAGCGGTGTGAGGAGAACACCGATTTTTGGCTTACTTCCTCACACGGCGGCGGAATGGTTTGCTAGCACACAAGATGCATATGTTGTGTTAGGTGAAATAGATGAAAATCCTGAGGATCGGGATACGGCCGATAATCGCCCACTCACGATTGAACATTCAGCTGAACGACTTTTACGCTGTTATCTCCATGATACCGAAACTTCAACGAAGAACCGTGCTATGAGCATCGCAGAAGAAATTCGTGAGGTTCAGGAAAATATTATTCTAAAAAGTCTAAAACGTAATCTTTCAGATTCAATTTCACAGTGGAAGGTCATTACTTCGGGGAGTGGGGAATTTCTCGCTCGTAGGGTATGTGAGAAATTAGGTATAGAAAATTATTCTTTGGCAGAATTATTTGGAGCCAAGGTTTCCCAAGTGGCCCCTGCCTTTGCGATGACAAAGTTATTACAGGCTACAATAAATTAATCACTTGCTTGAAGCGATTTTCGAGGGCATTTCGGACTAAGTGATCCAACTCGGCGCAGCTCAGGCAAATATGTTTCAGATCGCGCAAAATATCACTTTGTGCTAAGGCCAATGCCCCCTGTTCATCGATGGGATTATTCACTAGATGGCATCTCTGGAGTGTGGAAAGTTTGGAAGTTTCACAAAGAGCTTGGACCCCTGAATTCACAAATCGATTATTCATAAGGTTGGTAACCGTTAATCGTTCAAATGGAGATTTTAGCAAATTTTTGAGACCGCCATCGGTAATAGAACAACTCCCCAGACAAAGCCAAATTAACTCTCGGAATAATTCGGATTCGGCAAGGTTTTTTAGGTCACTAGGGAGCAAGCGACAATTCGAGGCAGAAAAGACCCATAATCTCAGTTTCGAGTTAACAATCGCTCTTTTTGAGAACCCAGAGATTTCATTTGAATCCACCGATAAACATTTAAGATTTTGTAAATTCTTGGACGCTAACAGAGCAGAAAAACCGGTTTCAGTAAATCGATTATCATCCAAATAAAGTGTGTGTAAATTAGTCAGTGTGGGGCATGTTACTAATAATTCCAGTGCCTCATCATCAATTTTACAGTTATTTAAGCTGAGGACTCGGAGGTTTGACCAATCTTGTTGAATAAAGTCGGCTAGAAATTCGGAATGCCAAGCGTTGGAACCCAAAGTGAGTTCTTCAATACTTTTGAGATGTGGCGCTCTGAGGAATGCTTGGAACAGGTCTGGGTCAACCGTTTGCAATCGTAAATCGAGTTTCTTGAAAGCTCTGTACTCGGGGTGATGAACTAGCGCTTGCAGTTCAGTTGCATTGATATTTTCGTACTCTTGGAGTGTATTCACTGCTGGAGTGTCTGCGAGTAACTCGAGCAAGAAAAAATCATCTACTAGGTTTTCAATCTGAACGATCCGATTGAGTAATCCCGAGTTAATCACTCTGACAAGATGATGATCTGCGATCCGAGAACAGAATTCAATGGAGGTCAACGGAGTTCGAGAACAGATTTTATGGGCATTTTTCGAGGCTTTCACGGGTGCGGCTATGGTGGCTCGTTCGGCAAACCCTCGTTTCCCGCCAGACCATCTTAGGCCAAGATTCAGTAATTCGTCATCTCGGAGCCAGTCGTGAAAATAATCATCCCGCAATTTTTCCAATCGTTGGATAATGAGACAATATCGATGCAAAGTCGGCTCGATTGGCTCCCAATCAACCTGATTCAATGCGATGTTGTCCCCTCGGGTAAATGCTTGATGCAAAATATAAGCGGGTTGATGCTCACGTTCCATCCGATCTAATTCGACCGAAATCCGGATATATTCCGCACGGTTTTCTTCCCCATGTTCCTCAAGATAATCCGCATAAATCAGACGAGGGGCATCGTCCAAGGGAGCCTCGATGATACCCGCCAAAAGTGCTTCTTGAGTGTCGGTCATAATAAACGCAATTATAGCATAGGTTACATCATTTTTAGATGTTGAGCTTTAGGATCGTTTCAAGGCTTTATCGGCAATATCCTTGCGGTAGTGCATACCCTTGAAATGAATTTTCGCCACTGCTTCGTAGGCTTTAGCTTTCGCCTCGGCCAGAGTATCACCTAGGGCAGTTACCCCTAAGACACGTCCCCCCGCTGTGACCACTCGATTATTCTCATCGAAGGTAGTGCCCGCATGGAAGACCATGACATCGGTCATTTTTTTGACCTCTTCCAGACCGGTAATTGGTTTTTTGGTTTCATACTTTCCGGGATAGCCCCCACTGCACAGAACCACACACACTGAAGGTCGGGGATCCCAAATAATTTTTTGCTCGTCGAGTTCTTCCAATCGCTCATCGAGGGCAGCCTCTATTAGGTCGAGCAGATCGCTTTTCAGGCGAAACAAAATACATTGCGTTTCGGGATCACCAAAGCGGGCATTGAATTCGAGCACTTTGGTTCCCTGCGAAGTGAGCATCAATCCGGCAAACAAGGTTCCCGAAAACGGGAACCGCTGTCTTTTCATGGTGTGAATAATAGGGACGAAAATTTTATCCTCGACTTCCTGAAGTATTTCGGGAGTCCCAATCGGAGCTGGACAATACGCCCCCATTCCGCCAGTGTTGGGTCCTTGGTCACCGTCGTAGGCGGCTTTGTGATCTTGCGTACAAGGAAGCAAATAAATCCCGCGGCCACCCACTAAGCCCAATACGGATAATTCCTCCCCTTCCAGACGTTTTTCGACAACAACTTGCCGCCCTGCTTGTCCAAATTCTTCTTTCACCATCACAGAATCGATGGCTTTCAGAGCCTCGGGGATCGTGGAGCAAACGATAACCCCCTTCCCTGCTGCCAATCCATCGGCTTTTACCACCACTGGAAAATCTCGGGTGCTAATCCAATACTTGGCAGGTTCCGAATGATCAAAGATTTTGAAATCGGCCGTCGGAACATCGGCATGGCGCATGAGGTTCTTGGAAAAAACTTTGCTCCCTTCGATTCGGGCTGCGGCTTTGGTCGGCCCAAAAATTCGGAGGCCATTTTTCTGAAACTCATCGACGATCCCTGCGCACAAAGGGTCTTCTGGACCAACAATCGTCAGATCAATTTGTTCTCGTTTGGCAAAGCGAATGAGCCGATCAAATTCATGGGGTTCTGCGGCATAATTTTCAGCTTCAAGGGCCGTTCCAGCATTTCCAGGAGCGCAATAAACTTTAGAAACACGGGGTGAACGTGCTAATTTCCAAACCAGTGCATGTTCCCGCCCGCCTTTTCCGATCACCAAAACTTTCATGCTGACTCCCTAAAACTCCTCAGTAAATTCTCAAATCGGCTTCTGGTGTTGTGTCCACTATGACTTGTTCTAGGATTTTCCAACGGAAGATATTGCTACTACCGGTCAGAAAAAAGGGTCCTATCGGGTCGATTTGTTTCCAAGTCAGTCACCAACACGGTAGATCAAGTAGAATTATGTTCCGAGAAACAGGAACATATCTATAGAGTATAAAAAATTGAGAAAGGGTTGAGAGGGGGACTGAAAGCTCAATCTTAAATGAGAAACGTTGAGGATAAAAAAGAAAGGCTGGGGGTGTCGCCCACATCACCGCCCAGCCAGCGGTCACCCTCGCGAGTGACTCACCGGAATAATCATAGCCTTGGAGAAGATTGATTTTCCACCAACTCGATCGATTTTTTTAGAAATTTTTCGTTCCCATTATCGCGGTTGGGTCACTTTGAATTCCGACATTTCACCCAAATACTCTTCAAGCAATTTCTTAGGTGCCCCTATGTCAATCACTTTGACTTGTCCAATCCATTCTTTGGCCGAATTTTGCTCGAAACCTTTTTTCCAAGCCACAAAAGTCGCAGTGTAATTTGCTCGAACACAAACCCCCAAAGGGATACCGTTATCGCAATCAAGCCCACTGGGAATATCCACTGCAACAATCTCTCTTTGACTTTTGTTCATCATTTCAACGATCGAGGCATAAGGGTCAGAAATCCCCCGAGTTAAACCGGTCCCAAAAAGACAATCGACCAAGACACACCTTTCGGGTAATTCCGCCGGTCGCTGATGAGTGACCAAACCACAATGCTGAGCAATCGTGTAATTCATGAGAGCATCGGGGGAATTTTGACTTGGAGCTTCCACTGCTATGGCTTGCACATCAATAAATCCCAAATTTTGTGCATGTCGGGCAATCACATAGCCATCTCCCCCATTATTGCCCGGCCCACAGAAAATTTTTATGGATTGTTCGCGTTGGTACAATTCACCCAGCCAACGGGCAACCCCTGCACCGGCATTTTCCATAAGTAAGATCGTGGGCATGGAAAAAACATGATGGGCACGCTCATCGATCTCTCGGGATTGTTTTCTGCTCAGGGATTTAGTCGATTTCATAGTTAACTCGCAGAAGGTCGGTCACTTCTTAAGGTCGCATCTCAATCCAAACAATTTTCTCGGCAATCATCGAAAGTGACCTGCTATTTTTTATATGCTAACAGAGCTAATTACATTGCTCGGAGGTCTCGGAATGTCGCTGAATCGTCGTCAGTTACTCGGTGCGAGTCTAGCAGGGGTGGGAGCTACCGCACTTCCTGCGATTGCCAAGGAACAAAAACCAGAGAAACCGAGTTGGAAATTCTGTCTCAATACCAGCACGATTCGCGGCCAAAAGCTAACCCTAGAACAAGAGGTGAAACTTGCGGCCAAGGCCGGCTATCAAGGGATCGAACCTTGGATTAACGAACTGCGCACATTCAAAGAAAGTGGGGGAAACTTTAAAGACCTAGGCAAATTGATTGCGGATTCGGGTTTGAGCGTCGAAAGTGGAATTGGATTTGCCCAATGGATTGTTGATGATGAGACGGCGCGGATGAAAGGGCTAGACGAAGCCAAACGGGATATGGAAATGCTGCTGGCCATTGGAGGAAAAAGAATTGCCGCTCCCCCAGCGGGGGCAACCAATCAAACGAATCTTGATTTGAACAAGGCCGCTGACCGTTACCATCTGTTAGCCGAGACCGGCGCCAAAATTGGGATTATCCCGATGGTCGAAGTGTGGGGCTTTTCCAAATCCCTTTCCAGACTGGGAGAAACCCTACTGGTGGCTATGGAAAGCGGCCACCCGAAAGCAAGTGTTCTGCCCGATATTTATCACTTGTATAAAGGGGGATCGGGCTTCGAGGGTTTGAAAATGATTCGCGGAAACTCGATTGGCATCTTCCACATGAACGATTATCCCAAAATCGAGAGAGGAACCATTGCCGACAAAGATCGAGTCTATCCCGGTGATGGGATCGCCCCTTTGAAAGCGGTACTCAACACCCTGAAAGAGATTGGCTACACAGGAATGTTTTCCTTGGAACTATTTAATCCCGAGTACTGGAAACAAGACCCGTTCGAGGTCATCAAGACGGGACTCGAAAAGATGACCAAATTGACATCGGAACTGTAGTAGCCGAATTTTTTTCCGGCCAACCTTCCTGATTTTGCTCCTTAAGGGCAAAATATCCCCTATCAGGATTCTCAAAACCTTATTTTTCAGGCCGGCTGGTCACCGTTCCAATAATCGGTGTAATTCCCTTGGCTTGTTCAATCATGATCTGATTGAGTTGATCGATACCAAGTGATTGCGGGGCTACCAGAACTTGCCCTTCAGCAACGGCAGTCAAAAACGATTCTTCCGTACCAGAACTATCAATCGGTGGGGCGACCATTAGAATCATGGCATACTGTTCACGCATGTGATCGACCAATTGCCGGAAGCGATGGATCGCCATTTGACCATTCAAGAGACTCCCCAAATCGGCCCGAGAATAATCGAGATTCACTTGGGAGGTACTCAAAGTACACGCTTTCACATCGGTCAATCTGCCTTGAAGAAATCGTTCGACCTTTGCAGCCACGAGAGGCGCTTCGGGTCCCGCCCAACCGGGGGGGGGGCCTTCGATAGGTCGGGCATCAAAAACGAGAATTCGGCCTCGTTGGGCGAAATATCTGCCTAGTCCCCCGATTAAGGGATTTATCTTCAAGTTCGGGGCCAGCGGGGTAAACAAAACGATCGCGCCACGGTCTTGGACCGTCTCGGCAATCCGCATGGCCAAACCAGAGATGGCATCGAATTCGATAGTCGGTAGGGAATCGGATTTCGGAGGCGAATCGGATTTCGGAGGGATAGGCACAAGCGAGACACTCGACGCTTGTTCTGGTGGTAATGGGCCAATCGAGGGGATGGTTAGTTCCGCGATCGGCCCAACTTGGCGATTTGGCGACGGACTGGGTTGCTCCACAGAAATTTCGTGATGGGTCAACCTGTGAGTTGGATAAAACTCTGGCGATGGTGCTGGGGATGTGGCTTGATTCGAAGCAGGGGGGGGGCCAAAATCGGGTCCCGTCGGCTGGGACATGGCACCATTCGGGTCAGTTCCCAGTCCGCGTGGCATTTGGAACAACGCCATGTAAGCCAAAAAGATCAACGTAGAAATTCCAAACACCGCCAAAGCCAACTTCGGACCGCTACTCGAATGTGGTTTAGAACCGACGCGGGCCTCGTCCGTAATCGTGAGTTCCGCATTATAGGGGGAAGCATCTCCCGTTTGCCGACCGAGCGTGGATTCGATCGCCGTGATTTGGGTTCTGAGAGATTCTTCTTTTTCTTTCAAACCTTTCAGTTCATTTTTCAGATTGAGCAATTTGTCCCGTTCCAATTCTTTCTCTTTGAGGTCTTTAGTGGTTTTCGACAGGCTCTCGGAATACGTTCTGATCTTGGTTTGTTCCTCCAGAATTCGCATATCGATTTGTCTGGTTCGGGAACTCCCTTTCTTCGGATTGGATTTTAGCTCTTCGAGTTTCTTGTCGAGTTCCTTGGCCAATTCTCGATTCTTCTTGTATAGAGCAATGGTATTCTCTGCCACTTGAAGATCACTGAGCGTTTTAAGAAATTCACTTCGAGTAATGGCCCCCTTCTCCATGGCAGGCCGCATACTCTCCACCTGCGCTAAAAGGCTTTTCTGAAGAATCAGGGCTTGTTGATATTGCTGTTCTTCTGCCTGTGTGGCGCTGAATTGTTGCCGCAGAGCAAAATACTGCTGGTACATATCGTCTTCAGCAGAGACTTCATCGTTTCCTTTATTTTTCTCGTCATTGAGAAACTTCTCAGCGATTTTGGCGGCTTCGATCTCTCGGGAGCGGGACTGATACTCTGCCGTGAGACGAGCAATCTCGTTATTCACTAGGGAAATATCCCCCTCAATATCTTTGATCCCATGTTTCTCAAGGGTTTCGCGATATTGTTTCTCGGTCCGTGCTCGTTCTTCCATCAATTCTTTCTTGTGTTTCTCGGTCATGCTGGCCCGCAGAATCAATTCTTTGTCTCTCGCCCGAGACATATTCACGAGGCCATTCCGCAACACATAATTGGCAACCGATTCTGCCGTTTTGGGATCGGTATGGTCGAATGTGACCACAATATATTCAGATTGACCTTTCAAATCGACTTTGAGCCGACTTAAGATCGTTTCCGAAGAATCGGTGAGGCCAAATTGTTTGCGCAGCACATCGGGCAGGGGATCACCACTGGGATCACCACTTTTCACAATTTCAACGGCCGTTTGAACATTCGCCGAGCGGTAGAGGGGGTCCATCACTGCATAGTTCGGCTTATACAGCAATCGCCCCTCGGCACGCCACAAGGGTCGACCAAATTGCAGATAGACAAACGCCGCCACAGCTGCCGTGACCAGAAACCACACCAAGGCGAGTTTTTTGTGTTCCCAGATTTTTTTCAGGAGCAATTCCAAATAACTTGGGGGAAGTTTTGGCGGCCCCTGTAAATAGCCATTGGGCAGATAATAACCATTCGCTAAAAACGGATAACCATTCTGCGTTTGAGGATAGTAGGGTACTGGTACCACAATCCGATTTTGCGAAACGGGGGTTGGTGTATTCGTTGTATTCATTGGTTGGATTATCTGCTTACAGGTAACTTTGACAATTCTACCGCCAAAATGGGGATTTGGGGAAGAGGACTTGTCAGAGTTGCTGATGAATTGTCAGGATTATATGAGATGAATCGATTATAGCCTTTACAAGGGCTGAAATTCCTATTGGAGATCGAAGAGTAATCGTGTTCTGAGATGATCAGTTCAAAACAATTCTGCGTCGTTCGGTTTTAAGTATCTGCCATTGAGGACGTTACTTCTCGACCGTGATGGCCAATCGATACAGAAAAAAAGGTGCCCCCTGATCGTGTGCATCTTGAATGGAGAGATAAACCGAAGTGTCTTGTTTCGGCGTGAAGCGAATCCAAGGGTCCCGATCGAGGCTGCTCGGTTCTCCGGTCTCGATCGTTCGACCTTGTGCATCATGAAGGGTCAAAATGGGGTCAAGGGGCGACCCTGCCCTAAGAGCTTGTAAATTAAAAAGATAGGTCTTCTTACCGGCAAGGGAAATTTGATACACATCGACATCTTGCCCCCGAGAAATCGCACCTTCGACCACCTGACCTACTTCCAATTTTTGTGCTTGCTTAAACCCGTCATTGGGTTCCTTTTCTGCGACGATAGGAGCCTCATCCTTCACCAGACAGACGGCACGGGTTCCTTCACCGTCAGCATTCGAGAGAGAAAAAGCCACGGTTCCGCCCACAAAATCTTTCGGCAAGGTGATTTCGATTTCCGCTTCACAATCACCCACTACCTCAACCTTCATTTGGTTATTGGGCAGACCGACCTTTTTTCCGGTACTGAAAATGCGACCCGTACATTTGGGATCGTGAACAGTGATGTTGGTCAATTTTTCCAAGCGCAACCCGCGCACGATGACTTTATTCGCCTTGCCAACCTCGATCGCCAGAGGTGAGCAAAACAAAGGTTGCGGGGGCATGCCCTTGGCCTTTTTATCTTTGTCTTGACCCATCCCTTCTGGTGATAATGAAACCCCTAACCACGCCATGCCTGCGATAAGGAAAATCATAAGGGCAGCACGAACATGATGGTACATAACGGTTCACCTAGGTAGCGGTCACACGGTCAGAGGTCATTCGATCAGAGGTCATTCGATCAGAGGTCATTTGGTTAGCGATGTCACAGATTGCGGTCACTCAGGTAAGAAAGCTCAATCCAATAGGGATCATTCGACTCAGTATCATACCAGAAACTTCACACAGAACTTTCGACACAACATCGCAGCAGCAACTCAACAAGGAAGGTTCAATCAGAAGAATCACGAATACAAATTAATCTCGCCTCGGGAACGCCATCGCGACTTAAACCCGCGCCCGATGCCAGATAAATCCTGCGATATTCTTCGTTGGGGAATCGCTCCACAATCACAACAGGAGTGGCCACCGTGTTAATGTAGGGCTTTTGCAAGAAGGCTCGCAGATCAAGGGACCAAAATAGCTTGCCATCCTGTGGCGCAAAAGCGCCAAGTAACCCCTCGGAGGAAAGGGCATACACAACCTCACCGGCATTGCTGTTAGGAGCATAGGCTATCGTAGGGGAAGCTAAAATCGGTGAGCCTAACGTAGTGGACCACAGGAGTTTCCCATTTCGTTTGTTGAGGCCGTACACGGTCCCATCTCGATCACCAACAAAAACATGCTGCCGATCGACGGTGGGCCGACAAACCAAGCTATTGGGAAAACTCTTCTCCCAAAGGGGTTTCCCCGTCTCGGCATCTCGACAGAGCAACATACCACCAAGGGAATCCCGTGTGACGGAAAAGGTGCCGTTGCCTGTGGGGAAATAGGCTTTCCCTTCCGCAACTGTGGGCGATCCCCATACCGAAAGTTCAGTCCGTTCCTTCCAAATTTCCTTTCCGGTTTTGAGGTCTAACGCAAAGATCGAATTCACTTTACACTTGTTAGAGGTTCCGCTTCCTGCATAAACTTTGCCGTTGAAAATCGCGGGATTAGAATCGACGTGAATTTGATTCGCCCCCTCGAACTGATACTGCCAAAGTTTCTTGCCATCTGCGATCGAAACAGCATAAAGCCCATCATCTCCCGCACCAAAGGTAACAATCCCATCCGAGATGGCCGGAGTCGATTCGGTATGGCTTGAAGTTTGGAATCGCCAGAGTTCGGTACCGGTTTTGGCATCGAGACAAAACATCCGCGATTTTCGATCGGTATGGTACCCTTCCCCGAAAAAGATTTTCCCATCGGCATAAACTGGGGAACAGAAGATGGCCAAAAGGGTTCCATCGGCATCATACACCCATTTTGGTTCCCCCGTATTGGGATCGAGCGCGTAAACGGTACCATATTGTTCAAATCCCTGACGATGATGCACTGCGACGATCACATGGTCAGGGGTCACACACGGGGTTGCCAAAATTTCTCCGGGGTCCTTTGGTTGAAAGACCCACAAAGGTTGCGATTTGAGTTGGGGCATCCAACGGGCTTGTTCCTCACCTTGTTGAGTCTGCCCAAGCGTTTTGGCTTCAACGTTCGTGCTGAGCAGGAAAGTCCCCGCAGTCACACAGGCCGCAACTCCACTCCATAAACCCACCACTTCTGCCGAAATTGGAACGGGGGGTTTAGGTTCGTTTTGGTGCCGGTTCCATAAGTAACTACTCCAGACATATGCGGAACAGAACGCAAGTGGAACCCCCAACACTAGCAGAGAAAGCCACATCGAATCGCGAAGGGATTCACCCAGCCAAACCGCAATCAGTAACGACAGGGTGTTGATGAAAAATAGAATGGGCAAGGCGATCCGATCCAGTTTATTCGGTTGAAATTCGGCTAATTTTCCTCGGGCGGGGGCTTTTCGGTATCGCACCCCTGCCCAAATTGCAAACAAGGCCACCAGAGCGGCGGACCAATACCAGACTCCCGAAGGAGTCTTCATTGCCGGAAGGATCAAAATCTTCGGATACAGAAGATAGAAAGCGAGCAACAAACTGACCAGACTTGCCGCAGAAAGGGCCATAACCCAGCGCTTCATGAACACGGCCAATCCGCCAAACAAAGCAGGAAATAAAGCCGCCAAGGCCGCGATCAACCCAAGGAATGGAAGTTGGATCACACCGAATAAAGTGAGCGATGAAGCGGGCAACGGAAACGCCGATATTTTCTTCTTAAGAGGCGGACCAAAGCCCGGCTCGGCTTTCTCGTTAATCGGTGGGAGCGGTTCCCCTTTGAGTCCCCCCTGCACCACCTTGATTAGCTCTTCTGTTGTTCCCGCGAAGGTTTTCCGGAGGTTTGGTTCGCATTCCAGCAACCGCCACCTCAGGGTTTCTTTCTCACCGTCCTTTTCCACATTTCCAGCGAGTTGGAACCACGTTCCGTTCACATACCCAAAGGCATTCATCACCATACCCCGCCGACCGGAAAAAATCATGATCGGCGAGCCTTTCTCAATTCGATCGAGCAGAACTTGGCTGTGTTTTTCTTTCTCGGCGGTCTCGTTACCTTTCAGGTTCACGGCTACCCGTTCAAAGGGAAATTCTCCGCGTAACTTTTCTTTCGGGACTAGGACGATCCCCGGAGTTTCCGGCCTGATCTCGGCCACGGTCATCACCAGAATAATTTTTTGTCCTTCAACAACCTCTTTCAGGGGGATATTTCTTTCTATCTTTGCGTGTGCCAAAAAGGTAAGCCCTACCATTAGGCCAATCGCAAGTAGGAATCGGATGTTCATGTGTGAATCGGAGTGTGGAGTGTGCGGGGATGATTAGGCAAGAGCATCTTGAATAACACGAATACCGTGAGCAATGTCATCAAAGCGTTGTTGTTGGTTACCGACCTCTCTCTCAATGTAGAGGGGGCCTTGATACCCGAGTTTCTTGAGTGTTTGCACAAATAACTTGGTGTTGGTTTGCCCTTGACCCAAAGGAACTTCTTCCCCCCAGTTTCCTTTAATGGTAGGACGATTCGCATCTTTCACATGGACGGATCGAATATCGGGGAACAAAAGTTCGACTGCTTTAATCGGATCATCTTTATCGTAAAGCAGCATGTTCGCCGGATCGAAATTGACCTTCAGGTTCGGGCATTTGAGTTCATCCAGCGTGGTTCTCAATAAGGTCGAGGTTTCTTGGCCCGTTTCAAAGGCAAGGGTCACCCCCTGCTCCGAAGCGATTTGCGCTGCGGTCGCCAACGTATCGAGGAATGATTTGCGTGCAGGATCACCGACTTCCGGAATAAATCCGGCATGAAGCATCAGATCGGTCAGGCCCAAGGCCCGAGTTCTTTTCACGGCCCATTTCAAGCGTTCCAAGCGTTCGGGACGGGTTGAAGGATCACCAAAGCCCCCTGTTTTCTCAATATGTTTAGGAGTGGTATAATCTTCCCCCGGAAAACCGAGCATGGCCCCTCCCATTTCAAACTTGGCTTGGAGAGCGAACTTGGGCATTTCTTCTCCCTCGACCCACGAGGCATGATGCGGATCGCCACAGGCAATCTGAACCAACGAGATGCCCAACTTCTGAACAAAACTTTCTAGCTCAGGTATGGAGGTGACCTGAAGGGACCAACTACATACACCAATTTGAAGAGGAGCCATAACGTATTCCCAAAGTTTAGGTTTTCCTATTCGATCTTCTGTAATCAGGCTATTCCGATATTCGGTTCTAATCTAGTCCTTCGCCTTTCTGGAATTAAACGGCGGGTTCGAGTCTGGCCTTTAAGGGGCCAAGGTCTGCTCCTGTGAGGTAGTGTTTCTCGCGGTGGGTCAGCAATTGTTCGAGTTTGAGTTCACCAATCTCTTTGGCACCAGTCCACACAACCGCTTGCCCTGTAGTATGAGCAATCGCCATGAGTTCAATGGCTACCATTTCGGGATGTGCAAAGGTTTTCTGCAACACCTCGACGACAAAGCCCATAGTGTGGTAGTCATCATTTTCGATTATGATATGGAACGGTGGAAGAATTTTCTGCTCGTTACGCAGTTCTGGTTCCACGACAGGAGTAGACAGATGCGACACGCTGATATCCTCCTGATTTCACTATGAAAGATTATTATAGCTCAACCTCGGCCGGCATGAGAACAAACTCATCGCTTCCTTCGGGAGGTTTCGGGATATTCAGCGATTTCACCCGCCAGCCTCCATGAGCTAAATTCCCAGTAAAGGGGGGATTACCCGTCACGTTGCCTACCACCCGAATCACCGAGGGATCAAACCCGACTGGTACCGTGACCTTCGACCCTTCCGGCTGATCTAAAACCGGTACGATCGTCAAATGTTTTTTGAGGACGGCTTGGGCTTTTGTGTGAATATCCCGCACCGAGGCTCCCACATCGGCATCTGAATAGGCCCCAATGTTCTCCATCAGAAAATCGACCAATCGGGCTTCTTGTTGCAGGATCGCCAAGAGACGAATGGGTTCCCCAGAAACTTTCGGGGGGGGGGGAGGAAGAAAGAGTTTCTCGACCTCGGTAGCAAAAGGAGGTTCTGCAGAAATTTTTTGCGAAACTTTTAAGGCCAACTCGCGGGCTTTACCGGTGCCTAATGCCCCTTGTGCTTTCGCAGTGGCCACAAACCAACTGATGATTCCAC
>CAZFDX010000861.1:0-2170 GCA_964518325.1 uncultured Alcaligenaceae bacterium
TCGTCCGTAGTCTTCCCACGCTTTCTTTTGCACAGCACGTTTGTTCGCTGTCGGCTGCTTGCTGCGTTTGGTCTGCTGCGTGTGCTCTGGTTGTTTTTCTATAACGTCGCGGTCACTTTCATATCGACGGAGCGAGCCTGCTTATTCGCGGCCGTGCGCGTTTCTCTTTCCGTGGCCGTGGCCCGGGGGGGGCATATTTGATTGGTATTGGCTTCTGGCTGTTGGCTCCCCTTGTTGCCCTAATGAGCGGCTCGAATGCCTCGCCGGCGGTCTTCGGTACCATCTGGGGGTGTGCTTTAATCATTACGGGGTTGCGATACCAAAAACTTCTCAAACACTCCCCCACAAACTGATATTTCCCTAACAACCTTTTCTATCCCACAAACTCGACTTTTTCCGGTAATTCACAGCATTCTTCCAAAGTGTCGGATTTCGGCGCAAGTTCGCTATTTTCTCTCATCTCTAGGTCAGTAATCATCCATCCACAAGCTAAACTATAGGCATCTTGAGGAGTTTTAAGCTATGAAACGGATTCTCGTTCTTCTGTTCGCCTCTCCCCTAATTTTGACGGGTTGTACCTCAACCGAGTATATCCCTGTTGCTGACCCTGTGCCGGTGTTTGTAGAACCCGCTCCCGTTTTGGTTGTACAGCCAACACCAGTTGTGACGGACCCTTCAAATGTTCTGCCTCCACCGACCCCCGTCCCCTAATCTGAAAAGCACGGGGCAGAAAAGCACGGGCCAAGAAAGCCTGTGCGGATAACAAAATTCTGAGGGCATCTCCCAAGAGATGCCCTCTTGTGTTTTAGGTCACGATTCTTCGCAAGAAATTTATCTTCCACTTGGTGAGAATTTCATATCATCGAAAAAGCAGATACTTGGGAGTCTTGCGAATGCGCTCGTGGTTGGAACGAAGAATTTACGATCTGAGTTATTTCCTTGTCCATTGGATGTTTTTGTTTCTCCTCTCCTTTCGTTGGTTTGGTCGAAGAAACCTTCCCCAAAAAGGCCCCGTGATTTTACTGGCCAATCATCAATCGTTTATCGATCCGGTGATAGTCGGTCTTGCAGCGGGACGTTACCTAACTTACTTGGCACGACAGACCCTTTTCAAAAACTGGCTCTTTGCGTTCCTCATTCGGACCTATCAAGCGATCCCGATCGACCACAAAGGATTCGCCCGAGAAGGGATCACCTCGACCCTTGCGGCTCTTCAGCAAGGGAAAGCCGTTTTGATGTTTCCTGAAGGGGAAAGAACCCACGATGGCGCAGTTCATCCGTTTAAGCCGGGCATTTGGTTGTTGCTCAAAAAAATCAGTTGTCCGATTGTGCCGGTTGGAATTGCTGGTGCCTATGGTTGTTGGAATCGGTTCGCGAAATTCCCGCGCCCTTCGTTATTGTTTCTCGGACCCAACGATGCGGATATTGTGGTGAATATCGGACCTGCCATCATGCCTGCCGAATTGTTGAAGCTGGACCGAGAACAGGCATTGGAACGGCTTTATCATGCCGTGAACGATGCCCATAAAAAAGCAGAAAGCCTCCGCAAAAAACGTCGAGAATGATAAGATAATAAGCATGATTCCAGAAAATAGTTCTTTGTCACCCAAGGTGAGCAAATTGGCAACCTTGGCTTTTGTCATCTCGTTGAGTGCCGCATTGTTTGGGATAATCGGGGCAACCCCTTACCCGAAGATGTTGCTGTTTCCCCTCTCGCCACCTTCCGGAGATTGGGAGTTACCGGTTGCTTCCCAAAAGATGTCCCTTCCTTTAGGTGAATGGGTTTACTATGCGTTTGCGATTTATCCCATGTTAGGAGGGGCGATTGGTATGCTCTTGGGGCGGGTAGCGCTATGGCAGATTTGCCAAGCCGAGGTCCCCCAATACGGAGAAGCACGGGCCGTGTTCGCGAGCTTTATTGGTCTATTGGCGTTCTGTCTTGGTTTGGTGGCCGTGTTTGTGATTTATCTTTGGCCCAAACTCGAAATTCAAATTTAACCCCGCCCCCCTTTTCAAATTCCTTAGAAAACTTGGATTGGAAGAATTCAAATTCCTTTTCAATCATCAATAAGAGGAATTCAGACATTCGTTAAAAAAACAGTCTACAGCCAGACGAATTCAAATCCCTTAGAAATTCACCACTAGATCAATCTGGCTCTTATACACCTCT
>CAZFDX010000862.1:0-15247 GCA_964518325.1 uncultured Alcaligenaceae bacterium
ATTTATAACTCGCGAAAATTGGCACGGGAAATTTCAGCTACGGCAGCCGATTCCCATGAGTTCATCACTCGGGCTTTTCAAACTCTCATTGCACGCAAACCCACGAGCGACGAAAGCAAACTTTGCCAAGAATTTCTGCAAGAAAGAACGAAGTTCTACTCCGAAAAGAAACTCAACGCGACCGATCCCAAAAATTATGCAACCCCTTCCAGCGACCCCCAATTGCGTGCCCGAGAATCGCTGGTTCTCGTCTTGTTCAATCATAACGATTTTGTGTCGATCCGATAGCCATCATGCAGCGATGATCGAACAGCATCCGTGAATCTTTGAATGAAATGATCGAGACCCATCAAGAGCTGGGGGAATCCCAGAAGGAAGCGTGAGGATCGCCTTCACAACCTCTTCATACCATTTTTTTTCACAATCACCTCAAGATAATCGTTGAAACCCTCGTAGGTCCATCAGGGTAATTCAACCATGCAAGTATGTAAGTATGCAAAGGATCATGGATTCGAGCAGGCAAAGATTCAAGCACAAGAAAATGGTAACCGATATAAATTGACTTGACGACCTTAGTCCGATCGGTCTAAAATTAGTTTGCTTAGTCTAGATGAGGATAGTTTGAAGAGACAATGGCTCGACGTGTCACAACCCAGAACCGAAAGAATAAAGGGCACAAGCCAGCCATTGCCCCAAAAAATGGGTCCTTGAGCAAAAGAAAAAAATTGGCCTCTTCCAAAAAGGAACCGGCCACCGAGAGCGTCATTGCGGATACCCGACGGGAACAAATAATTTCTTCAACAATGGCCATCATCTCCAGTGAAGGAATCCATCGACTCTCGCTATCCAAAATCGAGAAACGGGCCAAAATGCACCGAGGGCAACTCACCTATTACTTCCCAACGAAAGAGGCCATCCTTCTGGCCGTGTTCGATCGGATGCTCATGCTGATTCATGAACGAATGGGCCGAACCCCCTGCACCCGACGTGGGATCGAACCGGCTTGGGACTGTGTTCAAAAGATGCTCAAAGAGGTCATGGGAAGTATTGAGAAGAACCAAGATTATCAGGCCCTGCAATATACGTTTTTGGCGCAGGTTGCCTACCGAGACGATTACAAAAAAAAATTAGCTTCGGTTTATGGTGAAATGAGATCGATCATCGGAAGCCATTGGTTTGTGAGCGGTCGTCCGAGGTTCCGAATCACCGTCTCACCTAAAACCGTGGGGGCATTTGTTCAAGCCCTTGTTCATGGGCTAATGCTCCAACTCACTGCCGATCGAAATGCCTTTGATCGAAATGAAATGATTGAACTTTGTGTCCAAACTCTTTCACCCCTATTTAGTGGTGGGGATAATACGCCTGCTGAAGAGGCTCGCACATGAATAATCTTGAGATAGAAAACAATCGGCGGACCCTCCTCGCCGAGAAAGTCAAAGAATTGAGCCTGACAAACACAGGCCAAAAGCTCGGGGCACCCAAAGGCGGAACCTCTTGGTTGCCTTGGATTCTTTGCATTTTGCTGGCATTTGGTTGGGCCGGTTTCGGCGTGAAATGGTATCGGGGAGAAGCAACCAAAAAGTTTGAAACCCCCGTTAATCCCTCGGCCTCGAAGCCGACTTCACGGCCCAACGAATCGAGCGATAACACGAATATCGCTGCCAACGAGATTGCCCTAGAGGTCAAAGGATATCTCATCCCGACCAAACAACTTTCGGTCAGCCCAATCGATGTGGCTGGTCGCGTGACTATCCTCAATATCGAAGAAGGGAAATCCTTCAAGAAAGGGGATATTCTCGCCGAGATCGATCAAACCCCGTACCTTGCGATGGTCGCCGAAGCAAAGGCAGCCCGGCAAGCGGCCGAGGCCCGAGTCGCCGAATTACGCAACGGTTCTCGCAAGGAAGAAATTGAGCAAGCCGAGGCCGAATATCGTGATGCACTGGTCACTTTGGAACAATACAAAAACGAATGGCTGCGATATGAAGGGATTGGCAAAACCGGCTTGACCACAAAGGAATATGAAACCGCAGAGGCCAACTATAAATCGGCCCTGCAACGGGTCGAAGCTCGGAAGAAAAATCTGCAACTCATTCGCGAAGGTCCCCGAAAAGAACGCATCGATGAAGCCGTTGCAAACTACGAAGTTGCAAAGGCCCGTCTCGCTCAAGCTCGCTGGAAGCTCGATAATTGCACCATCGTTTCTCCAGTGAATGGGGTGATCTTAACAAAATCCGCCGAAGTCGGAAGCCTGATTAATCCGGTGGTCGGCGGGGTTTCTACCAGTTTGTGTAACATCGCAGATTTACGACAAATGGAAGTCGAACTCGATGTTCAACAACGCGATATTTCCAAGGTCCAGCTTCTTCAAAAATGTCGGATTAAAGCCGATGCTTACCCCGACCGAATCTACGAAGGCTACGTTGAAAGAGTGATGCCCATCGCCAACCGCTCGAAGGAAATCGTCTCGGTGCGGGTGAAAGTGATCTTCAAGAAAGATGAGCCGCAAGGGAAATATCTCAAACCCGAAATGAGTGTGACCGTGACCTTGTACGGTGGAAAATATACCGAACAAGAAGTCAATAAATTGTTAGAGCAAAATGCAGAAGAACCCCTGCCGACGACGCCTTCGCCGACAAACCCCTCGCCCAAAATGCCCGAGAACCCCATGAAGGATTAATTCCCAGAGATCACAATGCAACCTGAAAGAAAGATATTAGTTCAAGTCCGAGATTTGTATAAATCGTTCATTCGTGGGAACGAAGAAATACGAGTGTTACAAAAGCTATCTCTCGATGTGCCCGAGGGAGAATTTCTCTCGCTCATGGGACCTTCAGGGTCGGGGAAAACCACGTTATTGAATTTAATTGCAGGACTGGATACCCCCACCGGTGGAGATATTTTTGTTGCCGGCGAGAAAGTCTCGGCCATGTCGGAAAGTGAATTAGCGAATTGGCGAACCCGTTCGGTCGGCTTTATCTTTCAGTTTTATTATCTGCTTCCGGTGTTGACCGCTTATGAAAATGTCGAATTGCCCTTGTTATTGCTCCCCCTTTCTAAGGAGCAACGCCGGAAACAGGTGATGACAGCCCTTGACCTTGTCGGATTAACCGAGCGCATGAACCATCGTCCGGGGATGCTCTCGGGGGGGCAACAACAACGGGTCGGCATCGCACGCGCAATGGTCACCGACCCTGCGTTGATTGTGGCAGACGAGCCGACAGGGGACCTCGATAGTAAATCGGCCGATGATATTCTTTCGTTAATGGAAATTCTGTGTCGGCAGTTGAACAAAACAATTATTATGGTGACTCACGATCCCCACGCAGCCGAGCGATCCGATCGGGTATTGCACCTCGATAAAGGCCGATTGGTTGTTGATGATGATCGCACGACGGAACTTGCAAAACGGGAAAAATCAGCAGTTTAACAAGCCCCAAGGAACTTTGTTATGCCAGGTACCGGATTAGAAACATCTCTTGCTGAAGCAACGATGTTTTTATTGGAAATACTCCTTTATCTCGTCGGTGGTAGTTTTATCATCGGCCTGTTAACACTCCCTTTTTTCTTTTCGGTTCTAGCCTACATTCAAGCGTGGTTTTGGGCAGGTGATACCATTGATGACAAACGGTTCCGCTTACTTTTCAAACAATTATTATGGATTGGCATTCCTCTATTCAGTATTTTTGGAACCGTGATGGCATTAGGGTATTTTGGTGCCCCCGATATGTTTTCCAAAAGGAGTAACAAAAAAGGACCCATCACACAAATTTTCAACGATCGTTACGATAATTTCACACGCGAACTTGTTAGTAAACGAAAACCGGTTTTACCCCAAAATATCAAAATTGATTGGAAACGCGCCCCCATCACGGCCCGTAAATTGATTGAATTAGATGATGAATCGAAAAAGCCGGTGCCCACATTCAACATGGAAAAAATTGAAGAGATTTTTGGCCGCTCTCGGGAGAAAGGGACCCTTCCCCCGACTTCAAGTCCCGCAGTGCAATCTTCTACTAAAATTCCCCCTGCACTCTTGGCTTTTGTGACCGAAATCATCAACCGCGCCCAAAATGGCCCGATTTATGAATCGACCGATAACCCTCTCACCGCAGATGAAATCATTGCAGCAGAATCGATATTCACATCGGTTGTTGAAGCCACCAAGGCCGAGCAGGACTCGCTTGCTCAAAAAGTGCGATCCGTAATTATGTATATCCTGTTACTCACAGGACCGATTCCTTGTTTAGTGATGCTCGCATCGGTTATATTGGGGAAACGTCAATTCACCTTAATTTTACGGAGCTTATTCCGTAATTTTTTAAGAACGTCGTTAACTTATTTGGTCATCTTTGTGCTGACGTTTGTGTTATGTGCCATTTGGAGTATATTAGATTTTCTCTCGGCACTGACCCAACAACAAGAAGGGAATTTGAAAGGGATCATCACAGAAAAATATCAAATCCCCAGTCAGATGAAACCTTCGTTCCGAGAAAATGTAATCAAATTGATCAAAGAATTACCTCCAGACCAACAACCCGATGTGATTGAAGATAACATCATGACTTGGGCATTCGTTGGCGGAACCTTGGACCCTGAAAAAAGAACCAAAGAAAACTCGATATTCTTCTTTTGCCTTGAGCCAAAATCGGTTTTGAAAATGATGCCCGGTTTGGAAGACCTGACCGGCGAACAACAAAGACGATTAGCCGTGGCGGCTCAAAAAATGGAAGAAGACCCCCGAGCGGTAGTGATTGGTGCCGCCAAATTACGCGAAATGAAAAAGCGGGTAGGTGACCGACTCAGGGTTACGAGTCTCAACTACAAAGACATCGTTTTTGAATTTACAATCATTGAATCCTTCCCAGACGGGACCCGTTGGGAACAAAGTGCTTGCATGAATCGAAAATATCTCGATGACGAGCTAAGCTACTATAAAGGCAAAACGGGTCGCGATCACCCTCTTGCTGATAAATGTATGAATCTCATTTGGGTCCGATTACCGAACCAAAAGGCATTTGAAGCACTCAGCGAAAAAATTGCGAACCCCAAGGAATTCACTCCTGCCGTCAAAATGGAAATTGAATCTTCCGCTTATGCGAATTTTCTAAGCCCCTATAAATCGTTATTGATATTTTTTAGATATGTCCTCTCACCAGGGCTTTTGGCCATCACCACACTGGTGATTTCGTTGGTGATTGGGATTGCTGTTCGGGAACGACGAACCGAAATTGCTGTTCTCAAAGTGCTTGGTTTCAAACCCCCTACGATCCTCACTCTCGTGCTCGGGGAAGCTCTACTTGTCGGGATTCTCAGCGGGTTTATCTCGACCGTGACGGCATTCACGATGGTCAATGCACTGGGGGGAATTCCTTTGCCAATCGGCTTCTTTGGGAAGTTCTTTATTCCCGAGAATGCTCTTTGGTGGGGGGGGGCAATTGGTGCTTGTACTTCCTTAACCGGTTCTATTATTCCTGCAATTAATGCCTACTTAATCAAGGCATCGCAAGTGTTTAGTCGGGTCACTTGATGACATTGTTTTTGGCATTCTTACGATAACCTTAATTAATATTGCAAATGATTAACTCACCTTTGAATATTTTGATTGGAATTTTCCTGAGAATGGAATTAGCTATCGGGCTATTTCCAGGACCTGTTCAGGCTATTATCACTCGATTATTTCTCAGTGAATCGAAACGCTCAACTCATACTTCACCTTATAAAATTTATGTGAATTGTTGGTTGGCAGCAGGACTGGGCGCAATTCTTTCGCTGGCGCTCATCTCGTTCTGTATTCTCATCATGATTGGTTGGTCGCGGTCGTACCCTTTACTGTTAAATCTTCTTGCTAGTAAGGGTCTTATCGCTTCCGATTCGGGGTGGCTTAATACCATACCGCTTTCCCCATTTTCACAGATTTTTATCGCTGTTTGTTTGGCGTATTTGACCGGATTATTTTCCAGTGTGAACTACAACCAAGTGGATATTCGTCTGGAAGTGGTTCGGGGATTGATTTGGGTTCGCCATTCGATCATTAATCTGGCAGGAACCCTTTTCTTTCTCGGGTTGGGGCTACTCCCTTTGGGGACGATTCTTTTATTCATTCCGATCGTTCTTCCGCAAGAATCTTTGCTCCGTGAAACCATTGGTCAAACGCGATCACGCTGGGAACTTTTTCTGCGACGGGTGACCGCCCTCCTCACTGGCCTTGGGTATTTACTTGCTTTATTAGTGTTTGCCACCCAAATTGTTTCTGTGATGGATTGGAAGAGTCAATTCTTGGGCAAATTAGTTCGAGATATTTTACCCGGAACGCTCGAATCGCGACTTCCGATTTCATTTACAGATGGTTGGCCTTATGCTTTACTGATTGTCTATGTGACCGATTTATTACTGTTATTTTTCATCGGGAAAGTACCCCTGCAATATAACTTGAGAAATTTACGGGTGCGATTGGTTCCTACAATCATGACGGGGGTTGCCTTTACGGTTGTTGTATTTCTTCTTACCGTGATGTTATCATTTGTTAAAAGCGTGGACCTTCTCACCCGATCGAGCGGCATTGAAGGGAATATCTTTGTACTATCGGAAGGGGCCACCGATGAGTTATTTAGTTCATTAGGTTATGGTGATGTCGGTAAACTCGAAAATGAGATTGCAAAAGAAGATTTACGTGGGCCGGAACCGATCCCTTTGAAAAATCCAGTTTATGTGAAATCAACGCCAATCACTTCCAAAAATCGTGGCCCCGATGGAACGGCCCAAACCAACTCGGTGAAATGGGTTTCAAAAGAAACATACTTTGTTGTGAATCTCGAAGTGTTAGATTCTAATAAAAAAGTGATTCGTCGAAGATTTCAACAACTCCGAGGGGTAGCCGATGCCGAGATAGCAGGGAAAGTTCACAACATTGAATTGCTTGCAGGGGAATGGTTCGATACCAGTGGAGCGGTGACCTTACCGGATGGAACCACGGCGGTTCCTTGTGTGATCGGTAGCGAAGCGGCCGCTGCATTAGGGAATGATCAAGGCCTACCTCCTTTACAAGTCGGCGATGTGTTTCCCTTGGGCAATTTACGAATGGTCGTGAAAGGAATTATGAAAGCCCAAGGGTCCACTTTTGGTTCGGAAATTTGGGCCACGAGTAGCCGTGTTGGTACCGAATTCGGCAAAAATGCTTACACAACTGCTGTGATCCGTGTCATGGATGATAGCGAAGAATCTGCGAATATTCTGGCAGCCCATTTAACCCTCAACTTTACGAATCCTAAGATTCGGGCGATTCCTGAAAAAAAATACTACGAAGATTTGGGCAAATCGAATTCATCCTTTATGACCATGGCTATCATGATTGCCATCATCATGGCAGTCGGGGGGATTATTGGTGTGATGCTCGTGATGTTTGCTGCCATTGCTCAACGAATTAAAGATATTGGTGTGCTCCGCATTTTAGGATATAAACGCTGGCAGGTACTTCTCTCCTTTATGATTGAATCGTTAGCGATTGCGTTGCTCGGAGGCTTACTTGGAATTGTTCTGGTCACGGTTATTAACGAAATTGCTCATGCTTTCTTCGGAGGTATTTCGGTTTCGAGCAATATCAGTTCCGGACAGGGGGGGGGCAAATCGGTTGTCACTGTTTTAGCATTTACCTCCGATGTGTTAGTGAGTGGATTGGTTTTTGCCTTTATCATGGGGCGACTTGGAGGTTTATTGCCCAGTGTTTCCGCTATGAAATTGGGAATTCTTGAATCGTTACGTTAATTTAATTCCCTCAATTTTTTGTTTTTGATTCAATTTCCTCCTCTCCTCATTTTCTATTATCCTTTGATAATTCTCTCCTCGAGTTCTAATCACGGTCGGGGTTTCGTCGGGCGCGTTTTCGTATTTTTCTGTTAAAGGAGGGTGACGGTGTTTGATTCTCTAAATTTCTCAATTCAATCGTTAGCCGTGCCGAATCTAATGATAATTCTGCCGATTCAGAATGATACCAATTGGGAATTCCTACAAGCTGGTCAAGCCAAGCTCTCGCTTCCAATTCGGCTTGGACCATTGCAAAATAAACTCGTCTCCCACAGGTTTGACATTCCCTAAAAATTTCACCATTTTCTTCCTCAGGTTCTTCATGAAGGGTAAGAGGTATTTTCTGCCATACATTTGGGCAAGACCCATCGAATCTCCGGCAATGTTCGATTCGCCCCCGAGAAACGAGACTTAACCAATAGGGGTTAATGTGTCGATTTCGTGTTTGAATTTCTTGAATTGTTTCTTGGGTATCTGCCCCCGATTGAATTTGTGATTGCAGTTTCGATTCCCAGCGCAGCCATTCGGCCTGAGCATCCCGTTGATGTTCCTCTAGCCAATCCGCATAAATTAATCGAATCGCTTCATCTTCGGGATGCTCGATTATCCCTTGAAGAAATGCTCGTTCATCATCACACATATAAAACCCACTTGGTCTGGGATTATTTTCGGAATCGATCTCTTCGCGGTGAACGTGGTTTGGGAGAGTTTCCTCCATATTGTAATCGGGGATCGATCACAATCACTTCTCCTTGTCGTCTCAGGCGATCCACCTCTAAAACTTCGGAACAGAAGTAGACTCGCCGACGGCACTGCTCACACTCACGGATTCTTTCACACTCTGTGATTTTTAATGCTTCCCATTGATTGGGACAGTTAGAATTAGGATTTTGATGAGAGGGACAATTATCGATCTTGACCCTCGATATTAAGGCCACCCATTCACTATCCAAAGATTTGCCGATGGTGATGAGATACGCTCGTTTCAATTTATAACGAATATCTTCGGGTTGAAATGCGCTCATTTGACATTCCACGCGAAGGTAGTCGGCCTGAATGGGGCGATCGTGTTCCTCAAGCCAATCTGAGTAAATCAATCGAATGGCATTATCTAGGGGGTTTTCGAGAATTCCTGACAAAAATGCCTTTTCATCTTCATCCATAGGGGAATCCTTATCGCGAACCGGTGTGATTTCCTTCGGCTTCCATGTGGTTCAATGGGTTCTCATTTCATCCTGATTCTCATTCTCGATTGAATTTTGGTGATATCATCACTGTTCCCATTTTGACGCCTCATTCTGGTTCAAGTACGGGAACGGTTCTGATTAAATCTTGAACCACATCCCGAGTCGATCGCCCCTCGACTTCGGCTTCAGGTCGCAGGATCAAACGATGCCCCAACACATCTGGGGCCATGATCTGAACATCCTCGTGAGTGAAATAGTGTCTCCCCGCCAAGGCGGCCCGAGCGCGGGCGCAACGTAGTAAACTCAGGGCGGCGCGGGGACTGGCACCGAGAAGAATATCGGGGTGCTGTCGGCTTTCTTCGCCTAACTCCACAATATAATGGAGCAATTCTTCGGCCCCATAAATCTCCGGTAGGGCCGACTGCATTTCGATGAGTTTCTCGGCTGAGGTCAGGGGCTGGCCTTCGGGAATCGGTCGAGAATGAACCTTGAGCATTTGCACTTCGGCATCTCTGCCTGGGTAGCCCATTTCCACACGAAGTAAGAATCGGTCTAACTGAGCTTCTGGTAATCGATAGACTCCTTCTTGCTCAATCGGGTTTTGCGTTGCCAAAACAATAAACGGTTGAGGGAGCATCAGGGTACTTCCCTCAATAGTCACATGTTGCTCTTGCATGGCTTCGAGTAAGGCCGATTGGGTCTTCGCTGGGGCGCGGTTGATCTCGTCGGCAAGAAGCACCTGACAGAAGATGGGGCCTTTTCGCAGCACAAATTCATTCAGCTTGCGATCAAAGATACTGGTTCCGGTCACATCCGAGGGCAACAGGTCCGGAGTGAATTGCACCCGAGAATACTGACATCCTAATAGACGAGCAAATGTTTTCGAGAGGGTCGTCTTTGCAACCCCCGGAACCCCCTCTAACAGAACATGGCCACTCGCCAGCAAGGCAACCAATAATTTTTGCGTGACCTGTTCCATTCCCACAACCACTTTGGCAACCTCTGCCACAACGGAATCGCCTAGGGCTTTGGCTTCGCGAGCCAATTGCTTGGCTCGGGCGGTAGAACTTTCTTCGAGCTTATCCATCATCTTGGTTTTGTTCCAAATGGGTTAGGGTGCCTAGAAGTTTTATTAACCCTTCTCACCAAAGAAAGTGAATAACCATTTAGAAATTGCTCCCCTATATCAAATCCAACTCGGTCTGGGGAATCACCTATGCCTATTTCGACTGAGGTATTCCTAGTAAACGTTTGACCTCCTAACCCACTGATGATTGTGTATCACTGTTTTAATACGATCATCGCTATAACTCCTGTTTCCCTTACCATAAACTCCTCATCCGAAGACAAAATGGCCCCAGCGCCAAGAGGTGCGGGGTCTTTTCAGAGAAATTTCACCTTTTCTGGGGGATTCGCGGAACCACGTTCCTTGAATGGTGTTTGACCTATTACAATGCGAGAATAAGCCCAAAGTGTGAATTCCCTGCCATACACTATCCGAGGAACTTTCGGATGCGATACTTTTTTCCCCTTTTGATCGCCGTTGGTTTTTCCCCTGTGGTAAGTCGTGCCGATGTACAACTTCCTTCCGGAGAAAAACTTAAGGAAGTCGATTTTGAACGACACATCATGGGGTTATTAAGTAAATCGGGCTGCAATAACGGTTCCTGCCATGGCTCTTTTCAAGGGAAGAATGGTTTTCGGCTTTCGTTATTCGGTTTAGAACCAGACAAGGATCATAAAGCATTAACACGGGAACAGTTAGGCCGAAGAATTAACATCGGTGATCCCGATTCCAGCTTGCTGCTGCAAAAAGCTGCGGGGCTGACCTCGCACGATGGCGGCGCTCGCTTTAGCAAAGATTCTTGGCAATATAATGTGTTCCGCGAGTGGATTCGGACCGGAGGCTATTGGAAGAAAGGATCGGGCGAAGTGAAATCGATTGAGCTTCACCCCAAAGAATATATCCTGATTGCCGCAGGCGAATCGACTCGAATTAAGGTCACTGCCACCTACAGCGACGATAGCAAAGAAGATATTACACCATTTGCCGAGTACCGGATTCAAGATGATGCCGTCGCTCAAATTGATTTGGCAGGTAAACTGACCGCCAAAAAACCGGGCGATTCCGGATTTGTGGTCCTGTATCGGGGACAGGTGGCTTCGGCTCGGATTCTGGTGCCGACCCCCGCCGAAAAGAATTTCGTTTATCCCAAAATCGAACAGGTCAACCCGATCGATAAGGAAGTTCAGGATAAACTTAGAATGCTCAATGTGATCCCATCAGATAAAGTAGGCGATGCCGAATTTCTGCGACGGGTCACCATCGATACGACAGGGAATCTTCCCACTCCCGACGAAGTTCGCAAGTTCCTTGCCGATCCCTCCCCCAACAAGCGTGAACGCAAGATCGACGAGTTACTGAAACACCCCCTGCATGCTGCGGTTTGGGCCACGAAGTTTTCCGATATTACTGGGAACAACACCACGGCCCTTGAACAACCTGCGGAATGGCAAACCCGCAAAAGTCAAATGTGGCATGAATGGCTCCGCAAGCGATTTTATGAGAACATGCCGTATGATCAGATTGTAAAAGGAATCGTGACTGCCACGAGCCGCGAAGGGTTAACTCCCGAAGCCTACATCGAGTCGGTCCGCAAAATCGACGAAGCCGCCGCGAAAAATGATTACAGTGAATACGCCAAACGCGAAACCTTAGATTTATTCTGGCGTCGGCAACAACAAGTCCCCTCGAACGAGTGGGGAGAAAAAGTGGCGGCGGCCTTTTTGGGTGTGCGCCTCGAATGCGCCCAATGCCATAAGCATCCCACAGATCGATGGACCCAAGCCGATTACCGATCGTTCGCCAATATCTTCTCTGCGGTGACATCCACAGGTTTCTCCAACCCCGAGGTTCAAAAATTGGTGGCGGCCGAAAATACGGCCCGCCGTGAAAAGGCAATGGCAGCGAATGCCAAGGTCAATAACAACCAGATCAACCTTGTCCGAGAGATGTATCTGACTCCTCGGGTTCCTCCGAAAAACCTCTTTGGCCATCCGGAAACAGGGGTGACCCTTCCTTTGAAAGCCTTGGGGGGACCCGAATTAAAAGGGGCTGACCCCCGCGAGGAACTCTTCAAGTGGATGGTTTCGCCCGAAAATCCCTTCTTTGCTCGCAGCTTTGTCAATCGGGTTTGGGCGCACTATTTTGGTGTCGGCTTGGTCGATCCCGTGGACGATTTCTCCTTGGCCAACCCCCCAGTGAATAGCCGACTACTCGACCTCCTCGCCAAAGAATTTATCGAAAGTCGGTTCGATATTCGTAAATTAGAACGACAAATACTCATGAGCCGGACCTACCAAACTTCGTACTTACCCAACGAAACCAATCGTTTCGACAAGAATAATTTTGCGAAATCGTATGTCCGCCCGATGATGGCCGAGTTCGTCGTCGATGTTCTCAACGGAGCGACCGGAAGCACGCAAAATTTTGGCAAAGAAATTCCAGAAGGGGCACGAATGGTGGAAGTGGGTGCGAGCCGCATTCAAGATGCGAACCTAGCGTTCATCCTGCGAGTATTCGGACGTCCCCCCCGCACGACCGCTTGTGACTGCGAACGAGCCAGCGAACCGGCCCTGCCCCAAACCTTGTTCCGCATGACCGATCAAAGTATCTTGCGAAGACTGACCGACCCGAACGGGCGGCTCATGAAATTGCTTAAAGAAAAGAAAGATGATAATGAAGTTTTCGAGGAACTCGTTTTAGCGACTTTGAGCCGCTTCCCCACCGAGGCCGAAAAAGAAAACTTCAAGAAACACCGAGCCGAAGCCAAAGATCGAACCAGTGCCTTTGTCGATACTCTTTGGGCCTTGATTAACACGCGAGAATTTATCCTTCAACACTAAATCGGCGGTCTGAATATCACCCGCCAACTTCTACGAGGGTTTGTTATGTTCAAAAGCGATTGCGAAGGTTTCCACCGTCGGAATTTCCTCCAAGTCGGTAGTGCCGGCCTGCTGGGTTTGACCCTGCCCGATTTGCTCCGAAGTGAAGCCCGTGCTGCCACCAAAGATAAAAAAGTGGAAGCCAAAGCGAAAGGGGTTATCCTAGTGTGGTTGGCCGGCGGACCTGCCACCATCGACATGTGGGATAATAAGCCCGAAGCTCCCGAAGGAATTCGCGGTGAGTTCAAATCGATCGATACCTCGGCCAAGGGGGTACAATACTCCGAATGTCTCCCCAAAATGGCACAAATCGCCGATAAAGTCACCACCGTCCGTTCCTTAGCTCATACCATTCCTTCGCACGGCCCTGCCACCGTGTTTATGACCACAGGGAATAAGCCCACAGCCGCAATTCAATATCCCTCTTATGGGTCGCTGTGTGCGAAATTGCTTTCGGTTCCTAAAGGAATTCCCCCCTATGTCTCCTTTGCCGATTTGCGAAGCGGGGCGGCCGGTGGTGCGGGTTACCTCGGAACGGCATACAACCCCTTTGGTGTGGAAGGTTCCGGTGGCGGCGGCGGCGAAAAAGGGGGCGCCACCATGCGGGTTCGGGGCATCAGCCTTCCGCAAGGATTCAGCCTTGAAGACCTCGAAAAACGAGACAAGCTCCTGAATGCGTTCGACCAAGGGTTCCGCGACTTAGATAAGAACGGGGACCTCGTCGAAGGGCTTGATGCTTTCCATCAACAGGCCATCGATATTCTCCGTTCGGACAAAACCAAGGTCGCTTTCGACCTCTCGAAAGAAAAAGATTCCTTGCGGGAAGCCTATGGCAAAAACCCCTTTGGCCAATCGGCCTTGGCGGCTCGCCGCTTGATCGAAGCCGGCGTGCGATTTGTCACCATTAGCACAGGCGGTTGGGACACTCACAGCAATAACTTCACTGCCTTGAAGACTCGTTTGCTCCCGAACTTGGACCAAACCCTTTCTACCCTCATTAAAGATTTAGACGATCGCGGCTTGTTGGAAAACCATATCGTCATGTGTGCGGGAGAATTTGGCCGGACTCCGAAGATCAACAAGAACGCCGGTCGAGACCACTGGGCTCGTTCGATGGCTTGTGTGATTGCAGGCGGAGGATTCAAACGCGGATACGGTCACGGCACCACCGATGCCTCGGGCATGGCACCCGCTACCGATCCGGTCACTCCGGACGATCTTGGTATCACCATCTTCAAACAATTGGGCATCGAACCGAATACGGAGATCAACACCCCCACGGGTCGGCCCATGCTCCTGTTCCGAGAAGGCAAAGTGGTCGATAAGATGATTGCCTAATCCCCCGCCACTCCCGTTGACCTCGGGGATTCCACGCCATTCAATCGATCAAACACATTTTTCAAACCAGTGCAAGCTCAAGGTGCTTGTCGCAGTGCTGCCAAACACACGGTCAGAATGAATAATTCCATCGCCGAAGCGGCTCCTCTTTGCGCACAATCCACCATTGGGGGCGATAGGCTCCCTCCCTGCACTTCACATAAAAGAGCAACATATCCCGCCCCCTCCGAATATCGTTCAAAATATTTTTATGATCTTACAATTCGGCAATGCTTCTTGCAGCTGCCTTTTCCCCGCGTCCGTTACTTGGGTCTTCCAAAGGTACAGCAATTGCAAGCTCGTCAGCTTGACCAACTCCTTCAAGCCCGCGTCCGTTACTTGGGTTTCCCAAAGGAACAGCAATTGCAAGTTCGTCAGCTTGGACAACTCCTTCAAGCCCGCGTCCGTTACTTGGGTGCTGCCAAGGTTCAGCTCTTGCAAGTTCGTCAGCTTGACCAACTCCTTCAAGCCATTATCGGTTACTCGAGTGTTGCAAAGGCACAGCTTTTGCAAGCTCCTCAGCTTGACCAACTCCTTCAAGCCCACATCCGTCACCTTCCAACTAGACAGGTTGAGCTGGGTAGGTGTCTCTACTGCTGCCAAATAGTGTTTCAAACCCAAATCGGTTTGAGCTTGTTCAGGAATATCAAGACTCTTCAACTTTAACCCTGTCAACTCCTTCATGCCCGCGTCCGTCACTCGGGTCCCGCTAAGGTCCAGCGATTGCAAGCTCCTCAGCTTGACCAACTCCTTCAAGCCCGCGTCCGTCACTCGCGTCCTGCTAAGGTCCAGCAGTTGCAAGCTCGTCAGCTTGACCAACTACTTCAAGCCAGCCACCGTCACCTTCCAACTAGACAGGCTGATCTGGGTCGGTGTCTCTACTCCTGCCACATAATATCCCAAACCAAAATCGGTTTTGGCTTGTTCCTGATTAG